>CAJXUG010000001.1:0-27184 GCA_913060785.1 uncultured Flavobacteriaceae bacterium
AGATTTCTGCCTGTCTCGTGGGCTCGGAGATGTGTATAAGAGACAGGTGTAGGGCTGCTGTTCATGACTTAATTCTACCTCAGCAATTACAAGACCCTCATTGTTTGCAGCAAAAACATCTACTTCAAATACATGATTTGCCACCGGAACGTTATATCTAATTTTGTCAATAATAGGCTTCTCACAAAGCTCAAGTAAGCTTTGCGCCTCAGACAGGGGGATTTCTTTTTCCCATTCAAAACGCGTGGTGCCCGTTTTGTTAGACTTTCCTTTAATGGTTAAAAAGCCCTGATCTCCTTTCACCCGAACCCGAACAGTACGCTCTGGATGGGCGTTTAAATAGCCTTGAGTAATTCTTTTATGACTCGCGGCTTGTGCTTTATAAGCATCGTTTTTAACTAAGAATTTACGTTCTATTTCTTGCATGATTTGTTTTTGAAACTCCTAGGGCTTGTTTTTTAATACGATTTACTCAAAAAATAATAGCTCAAAGAATATCTTTTAAGCAGCACGAGTAATTTGCTCTAGGTTGCTAATATTTGTGATTTAAAGATAGTAACTTTACCCTATGCAGACCCCCATTGATATCAGAAAGATTATTCATGTAGACATGGACGCCTTTTATGCGAGTGTTGCCCAACTCGATGATCCATCTTTGGTTGGTAAAGCAATAGCAGTAGGAGGTGGCGGCAAAAGAGGCGTGGTAAGCGCAGCAAGCTACCAGGCTAGGAAATTTGGGGTGCGTTCTGCCATGTCTGGGGCCTTGGCCCTTAAATTATGTCCGCATCTTATTTTTGTTAAAACAGATTTTGACCGCTACAAAGAAATTTCTGATAAAGTACGCAGTGTTTTTTTTGAATACACAGATTTGGTTGAGCCGCTTTCCTTAGATGAGGCGTATCTTGATGTTACCCAAAACAAAAAAGGAAACCCAAGCGCCACAGTAATTGCCCAACAAATACGAGAAAAGATCTATCAAAAAACCGGCTTACATGCCAGCGCAGGAATTTCTATCAATAAATTTGTTGCTAAAATTGCCAGTGATTACAACAAACCAAATGGCCAAAAAACGGTTTCTCCAGAACAGGTGTTAGACTTTATAGCAGCCCTAGACATTAAAAAGTTTTATGGAGTTGGAAAAGTAATGAAAGAAAAAATGTACCGTTTAGGGATATACACCGGCAATGATTTAAAGACAAAATCGCTCGCGTTTTTAACTGAACATTTTGGCAAAAGTGGCCCCTATTATTTTAACATTGTAAGGGGGATCCACACCAGTAAAGTAAGCCCACAACGCACCAGAAAATCATTGGCTGCAGAGCGCACATTTGGCGAAAACATATCAAGCGAGTTGTATATGCTAGAGCGGTTACAAGATATCGCAAAAGAGGTTGAGCGCCGTCTTAAAAAAAACAAAGTAGCTGGAAAAACCATTACCTTAAAAATAAAGTACAGTGATTTCACCCTGCAAACTCGCAGTAAAACCCTGCCTTTTTATATGGCAAGTGAGGCGTTAATAATGGAGCACATCACAGAATTATTATACCAAGAAAAAATGAAAAACTCGGTTCGCTTATTAGGGATTTCTTTGTCTGGGCTTAACAATGAAAACAAGCAAAAGCTAAGCCTAAAAGAAGAAAAAAAATACGATGTCCAAATGAAATTTGAGTTTTAAAACCCATGCTAGTGCAATAAACCCAAATAAAGTTTAGTTATATATTTATAATCAACCTTTAAAAAAAAGACTCTTTATGCCAATAGCTTTACTTTAAATTTAATACCCAATCCTTATGAAAACGAAAGCTCTTGTCATTGCCGCACTCATCGCAATCACATTTTTTACATCCTGTAAAGAAAAATTGCCCCAACAAACAGAAATAGCACTTACACAAATAAGCGCTCAATCCCCACCAGAAAAAAAGACAACTTCACTTTATGTAACAGCAGCAAGCGGTCTTTCTTTAAGGCAGTACAACAACCTAAAAAGTCAAAAACTCGCCGTGATGCCCTACGGCACTAAAGTGGAAATTGTGTCTTTAGAGGCAAATAACACCATGAATATTAGGGGCGTTAAGGGAGGGATGCATCAGGTGTTGTATAACAATAAAACAGGATTTGCATTTAGCGGGTATTTGTCTGAGCTCTTTCCGCCAGAGCCGGGTGCAAACCCAAAGATGTATATTGCTGATTTGCAAAACACGCACCCTACTGCCAGTATAACCGAGCTTGTTGGCGGTACAGCTAGTGAGCCCAGCAGTACAGAAACACTTTTAATACCTACTACAAAATGGTATGAGGCCTACTCGATTGCCCAAAAACTATATGATATCCCAAGAGATTTTGCAATGCCAGATCCTAAAGGGAGAGACGCTCAAGTAATAAATAACCAAAACAAGCCAATAGAAGCACTCATTAGTGAGCTACAAGTAACACGATTGAACAATACCCTTGTTGAAATTGTATATAATTTCACAACCAGCAACTTTAAACAACACCTAAGTATAAGCAAACAAGATGGTATGATGAAAATTAAACAGCAATATGTTGTCTTGTAAACACACAACAGCAACAGTGTTAAAAAGCCCCTTAAAATAATTATTTTAAGGGGCTTTTTCTAAAAGACTATAGTATTGTTAGTGGGCCTTTACACCTGAGAAACACGAAGTGTATTTACCATGCCTTTATCTACAATTGGCATTGCCGCTAGGTTAATTAGGTAATCTCCCTTTGCTACAATACCTGCTTTGTGTGCAATTTTATTAACGTCTTCTACGGTTTGATCCGTACTTTCATATTTATCATAGTAAAAAGAGGCTACTCCCCATAACAAGTTTAATCTGGATAGTATTCTGCGGTTATTTGTAAACACCAAAATATGCGCATCTGGTCTCCATGCAGATATCTGAAATGCGGTATACCCACTATTGGTTAGGGTACAAATAGCTGTTGCATTAATTTCATTAGCCATATTAGCTGCATGATAACATATTGATTTTGTTATATAACGGTTGGTTTTAACATGAGGAGGCTCATGTGGCACAGAGATTAGAGAAGAGTTTTCTACCTGGGTACAGATACTGGCCATTTTTTGAATTACCTCTACAGGGTATTTACCTACCGAAGTTTCTCCGCTTAGCATTACTGCATCTGCCCCATCCATAATAGAGTTTGCAACATCATTTACCTCTGCTCTTGTTGGCGTGAGAGATGAAATCATTGTTTCCATCATTTGAGTGGCAATAATAACTGGAATTCTTGCTCTTTTTGCTGTAAGAACTAGTTCTTTTTGAATCAGCGGCACCTCCTCTGCAGGAACCTCAACTCCTAGGTCACCCCGGGCAACCATAAGGCCATCACAATGGGCAACAATTTTATCAATATTAGCGACCGCCTCTGGTTTTTCTATTTTCGCTATAATTGGAATTTTATATTTACTATTGGCTTTAATTAAGGCTTGTAGTTCTTTTAAATCTGCCGCATGGCGCACAAAAGAAAGTGCTATCCAATCTACTTCAAGAGAGATTGCAAAAACAGCATCTTCTTTATCTTTTGTTGTTAGTGCAGGTAAAGAGATGTTTGTGTTTGGTAGATTGACACCTTTACGAGAGCGTAAAGGACCCCCTTGTATTACCTTGGTTTTTACCTCTGATTTTCCATCTGTGGAGAGTACTTCAAACATTAATTTTCCGTCATCAAGAAGTACACGTTCACCCTTTTTAACATCTTTAGGGAAATTGTTGTAGTTCATGTACACTCTCTTGGAGTTTCCTTCAAATTCTTCTCCGGTGCAAAATGAAATTTCATCTCCTGGATGAACAATCACTTCCTCTTTCATCATTCCCACTCTTAATTTTGGGCCTTGTAGATCTGCAAGAATTGCAGTTGAGGTGTTGAGCTCTGTTGCTAGCTCCCTGATAAGGGCAACTACTTGTTTAACATTGTCATAATTTGCATGAGAGAAATTAACGCGAAACACATTAACTCCAGCTAGAATCATTTGTTTAAGAATCTTCTTGTCTGCAGTAGCAGGCCCTAGGGTGGCTACAATTTTAGTCTTTTTTTGATTTGGCATTTAGTCAAATATTAGGTTGTCCTTTGATTTAAGGGTTTCTGGCGCTACTTGGTAGGCAGAAATTATTTGTTTTATATCGTTGATCTGGTTGATCAACATTTTAGTTCCTAGGTTGTCAAAATCGCTCTGGATTTTTAAAAAATAGTCTACTTTCTTTAGTTCTGGAATAAGGTATGTAATTACTGTTTCTTTGTCTGTGGTGTTGCCAAAAAGCCCACCGCTGTTGTTTGTTTTAGTAATTGCAGATTTACATTTGTTTGCCACTAAGCTATAGTCTGTATATTCTGTATGATCTACAAACCCAAAAAGCGGTAATGTTATTTCCATGCCATTAGAGGTAAATGCTAAATCTACTTTTTCACGGCGCAGTTTTAAACGAGCAAATTGATTTAGAATATAGGCAACTTTATAAGGCTCCTCACTACAATGAATAGCGATAAGGGAGAAGTCTTCTTCAAAATCATCATCCAACACTAATTTATGAGTTCCCATAGCCTCAGGTATAATAGGTAAAAGTATATATACTTTCAGTAGAAATATAAAAAGATGCTATAAATTCTAGGCTAAACTACAATATGTTGTAGTAATGTAGCGGTAAACTAATGTTGCCGCCAGGGATATCTTAGCTTTTTTTGCTAAAACCGTCTATTGCCTCTTGTAATTTATAATAGGCTCTTTTGGCTGCTTGTTCTTCCGCTTTCTTTTTTGAGGTTGCTCTTGCCTTTCCAACGAGCTTACCATCTAGGGTTAGTTTTACGCCAAAATGTTTAAGAGTATCGTTTCCTGTATCTTCATACACAGTAAACTTAAACTGATGTTTATTTTTTTGACACCATTCAATAAATAAGCTTTTGTAACTAATTACCTTTCCTTCTAGTTTTTCAATATCAACGTAGGGCTCTATTACCCTTTTGTTAATAAATTTTTCGCAGTACTTATACCCTCTGTCTAAGTATATGGCACCAACCAAGGCTTCAAACACATTGCCATGAATATTAACACCAAACTGGCCAATGGGCACCGTTGTTTTTACATGTTTTGTTAGTTCTAGATCTCTTCCTAATTCGTTAAGGTGTTCTCTGCTAACCACCTTGCTTCGCATTTTAGTTAGGTAGCCCTCATCTCCTCCTGGCACTTGGTTGTAAAGGTGGGCTGCAATAATAGCGCTTAACATAGCGTCTCCAAGAAACTCCATACGCTCATAGTTTTGCGCATGCCCTTGTGTGGAGGTTGTATTAGTAGAGCGGTGGGTAAAGGCTTCTTGGTATATACCAATGTTTTTAGGATTAAAACCCAACAGTTCTTTTATTGCTAAAAAAAAACCCCCGTCCTTATGGGCACGGGGATTAAATATGTTTTTAAAAGTTGCCATTGTTTTAGGCATCTAGTTTTCTAAATAGCACACAAGCATTGTGTCCCCCAAAGCCAAAAGTATTACTCATGGCAATGTTTACCTCTCTCTTTTGTGCTTTATTGAGTGTCAAGTTTAAAGATGGATCTATGTTTTGATCAACCTGGGTGTGGTTAATGGTAGGAGGCACTAGATTGTGCTGCATGGATAAAATAGAGGCAATTGCTTCTATCGCACCAGCGGCACCAAGTAGATGTCCTGTCATAGATTTTGTAGAGTTGATGTTTATTTTATTGGCATGTGCACCAAATACTTTACTAATTGCTTTTAATTCTGCAACATCTCCAAGAGGTGTTGAGGTACCATGTGTGTTTATTGCGTCAACTTCACCGGCCTGAATGCCTGCGTCATTTAAACAATTATGCATTACACGCTCTACACCAATGCCTTCTGGATGCGGAGCAGTCATGTGATATGCATCACTAGACATACCACCACCAATTACCTCGGCGTATATTTTTGCGCCACGTGCTTTTGCGTGTTCGTAGTCTTCTAATACCAATGCACCAGCACCTTCTCCTAATACAAATCCATCACGAGTAGCATCAAATGGTCTTGATGCAGATTCTGCAGATTCGTTTCTCGTAGAAAGGGCATGCATGGCATTAAAACCACCTAAACCAGCCATGGTTACAGCTGCTTCACTTCCTCCTGTTACAATAATATCACAATGGCCTAAACGAATGTAGTTTAATGCATCAATCATAGCATTGGCAGAAGAAGCACAGGCAGAAACCGTTGTATAGTTTGGTCCCATAAACCCATGTTTGATTGAAATATTACCAGGGGCAATATCTGCAATCATTTTTGGAATAAAAAAGGGGTTGAAACGTGGCGTTCCATCCCCTTGTGAAAAGTTTATTACTTCATTTTGAAATGTTTCAATACCTCCAATACCAGCTCCCCAAATAACACCAACTCGAAATTTATCGATGGCATCCATGTCTAGGGCGGCATCTTTTATGGCCTGGTCACTAGAGATTAGTGCGTATTGAGCAAATCGATCTAGCTTTCTAGCCTCTTTGCGGTCAAAATGTTGTAACGGATCATAATTCTTAATCTCACAAGCAAATTTAGTTTTGAACTTTTCAGTATCAAAATAAGTAATAGGTGCGCAACCACTTTTACCGCTCTTTAAAGCATCCCAATATTCTTGAATATTATTTCCAATAGGGGTAAGTGCGCCAAGGCCTGTTACTACAACTCGCTTTAATTCCATAAAGAATTTTTCTTATTTGTTCTCTTCAATGTATGAAACTGCTTGACCAACTGTAGCAATGTTTTCAGCTTGATCATCTGGAATTTGGATATCAAATTCTTTCTCAAATTCCATAATAAGCTCAACCGTATCTAGCGAATCTGCTCCTAGGTCGTTAGTAAAGCTTGCTTCGTTTACAACCTCGTTCTCGTCTACACCTAATTTGTCTACGATGATAGCTTTTACTCTTGATGCAATGTCTGACATAATCTTTGTTTTTAAATTTTAATTAAGCGGTAAAAATAAAATATTTTAACTTAAAACACTACTTTAAAAAAAAAATCTATAACCAAATTTAACATTTTTAATAGAAGTGTATCTCTATTGCCTTACTTTTGTGATATTTATTGATGATAACTTCTGCGAACACCCAATCAAAACCTATGAAGAAGCGCATTGTAATATTTGCTTCAGGCAATGGCACAAACACACAAAATATTATAAAATATTTTCAAAACTCAAAACATGCCCAGGTTATTTGTGTACTATCAAATAATAAAAATGCCAAGGTACTAGATCGTTCTAAGGCACTTAATATAGAGGCTTTGTCCTTCACTAAAGCTGAAATGTTAGCCCCCCAAGGCCTACTTTGTTTGTTAAAAGAGTACAAACCAGACCTTATTGTTTTGGCGGGCTTTTTGCTTAAATTTCCTAAAATTATTATAGATGCCTTCCCAAACAAGGTCATAAACATACACCCAGCCTTATTGCCAAAATATGGTGGAAAAGGAATGTATGGTCACTATGTACATCAGGCTGTGGTGGCAAATAAAGAAACTCACAGCGGCATTACCATACACTATGTAAATAATCAGTATGATCAAGGTGGAGTTATATTTCAGAAAAAAATTACTTTACTAACGCAAGACACTCCGCAAGATGTTGCCACCAAAGTACAGCATCTGGAGTATCAGTGGTTACCAAAGATAATCGAGGAGATTTTAACTAAAGCCGCACTGCGTAAATAGCCATGACAAAAAAAAAGCAAAAATATTATGTTGTTTGGTTTGGTAATCCTGCAGGGATATATCACAGCTGGAAGGAATGTCAAGAGGCTATAAAAGGAATCTCTGGTGCTCAGTACATGAGCTTTGAATCGTTGGCTGCAGCAAAAATAGCCTACAATAAAAGCTATCAAGACTACAAAGGTAAAACACCTGGGAAAAACAAAACTCTTACCCTCTCACAAAAAGCCGAATACGGCCAACCAAATTTATATTCTATAGCTGTAGATGCTGCATGTAGCGGAAATCCAGGGCTTATGGAATACCGGGGTGTAGACACCCAGACCCAACGGCAACTATTTCATCAAGGGCCATTTGATCAAGCCACCAATAATGTTGGAGAATTTTTAGCCCTAGTTCATGGCTTGGCATTTCTCAAAAAAGAAAAAAGCGATCGTATTATTTATTCTGACTCTAGAATTGCTATTGGTTGGGTCAAAAAGCACAAGTGCAACACCAAATTAAAAAAAACCAAAAAAAATGAGGTCATCTTTGAGCTTATATCTAGGGCAGAGCTATGGCTTAAAAATAATTCTTACAGCACTTTTATCGTTAAATGGGAGACCAAAGCTTGGGGAGAAATTCCTGCAGATTTTGGCAGAAAATAACAAAGGGAGATACATATTATAGGCCTTTTTTATTATCAAAATTTCAGGAATTAATTTATGTATTAGACTGTTTAATAAAACTTCTTTTTTCTCATTTAATTGATTAAATTTACACCTTAATTATTGGAAATAATTGTATGAGTAAACTAGTTATTGTAGGAACCGTGGCTTTTGATGCTATTGAAACTCCTTTTGGTAAAACCGATAAAATTTTAGGAGGTGCCGCAACTTATATTGGGTTGTCTAGCGCTCAGTTTGATATAGATCCAGCTATTGTGTCTGTGGTGGGAGGAGATTTCTTACAATCAGATATCCAGATGCTCGAGAGTAAAGGCATCAATACCCAAGGGCTTGAAGTTGTAAAAGAGGGCAAAACATTTTTTTGGAGCGGGAAGTATCACAATGACATGAACTCCAGAGACACCCTAGCTACAGAGCTTAATGTGCTAGAGACATTTACTCCACAGGTGCCAGATTCTTACAAAGATGCACAGGTGGTTATGTTAGGGAATTTGCACCCAATGGTACAGATGAGCGTAATAGAGCAGATGCATGATCCAAAAATGGTTGTTTTGGACACCATGAATTTTTGGATGGATATAGCTTTAGATGATCTTAAAAAAGTAATCTCTAAGGTAGATGTTATTACCATTAATGATGAAGAAGCAAGACAATTATCTGGAGCATACTCTTTGGTAAATGCTTCAAAAATAATCATGGAGATGGGTCCAAAATATGTAGTGATTAAAAAAGGAGAACACGGCGCCTTAATTTTTTATAAAGACGAGATGTTCTATGCTCCAGCAATGCCACTAGCCGATGTGTTTGATCCCACTGGAGCAGGAGACACTTTTGCAGGAGGATTTACAGGGTATCTAGCAAAAACCGGTGACTATAGCTTTGAGAGCATGAAAAGAGCCATTATTTACGGCTCTTGTTTGGCTTCTTTTTGTGTAGAAAAATTTGGAACACAGCGCATGGAACATCTAACCAAAAAGGAGATAGACTTGCGCTTACAGAAGTTTAAGAGCTTGACACAATACGAATTAGAATTATCATAACAGCGCGTCCCAAATTTTTGGGACGTTTTTTATATACTTGCAATTATTAATCATTAATACAATTCCCGACTTTCTGGGTAACCAATATGAGTGACGCTTTAAAACATGAATGTGGTATTGCCATGGTTAGACTTTTAAAACCTTTGGCGTTTTATAAAAAGAAATACGGCACCGCTTTTTACGGAGTAAATAAAATGTATTTAATGATGGAAAAACAGCACAACCGTGGTCAAGACGGTGCTGGATTTGCAAGTATTAAATTAGACCCAACTGCAGGAGAGCGTTACATCAGTAGAGTTAGGTCTAACAAATCTCAACCCATACAGGATATTTTTGCCCAAATAAACAATCGTATTAATGCAGAGTTTGAAAAAAATCCAGGCATTAAAGACGATGTTGCTGCCCAGAAAAAGGAGATTCCTTACATAGGGGAGCTGATGTTAGGGCATGTGCGCTATGGAACCTTTGGCGGTAATAGCGTAGAGACGGTACATCCTTTTCTAAGACAAAATAACTGGATGCATCGCAACCTTATTATTGCTGGAAATTTTAACATGACCAATACCACAGAGTTATTCCAGAATTTAATTGACCTGGGAATGCACCCAAAAGAAAAAGCAGATACCATTACCATTTTAGAAAATATTGGTCATTTTTTAGACCAAGGTGTTGCCAAGCTGTATAAAAAAGCAAAAAAGAAAGGGCTCTCTAAAATGGAAGCTTCTGCCCATATTATTGAGAATCTTAATATAGAAAAGATACTAAAAAAATCTGCAAAGAACTGGGATGGTGGTTATGCTATGGCAGGACTTTTAGGACATGGAGATGCATTTGTATTGCGTGATCCAGCAGGCATACGCCCGGCATACTATTATAAAGATGATGAGGTGGTCGTTGTGGCCAGTGAGCGTCCTGTGATACAAACTGTTTTTAATGTAGCCTTTGATGATGTAAAAGAAATTGATCCTGGAAATGCCCTAATTCTTAAAAAGGACGGAGGTATGAGTATTTCAGAAATACTAACCCCCCTTACGCGCAAGAGTTGTTCTTTTGAGCGCATTTACTTTTCTCGAGGGAGTGATGCTGAAATTTACCAAGAACGTAAAGAGCTAGGTAGATTGATTATGCCTAAAGTATTGTCTGCCATTGACCATGACACAGAAAACAGTGTGTTTTCTTTCATACCAAATACAGCAGAGACCTCTTTTTACGGTATGCTAGATGCTGCACAAAACGAGCTCAACAAACAAAAAAATGCTGCGATATTAAAAGAGGCAAAAAATCTTACACCAGAGCGTCTAAGTGAGATACAGGCCCATAAAATACGCACCGAGAAAATAGCTATAAAAGATGTTAAGCTACGCACCTTTATAACAGATGATAGCAGTAGAGATGATTTAGTTGCTCATGTGTATGATGTCACTTATGGTGTTGTTAAGGCTACTGATAATTTGGTGATTATAGATGATAGTATTGTAAGAGGTACCACCTTAAAGAAAAGTATTTTACGCATGTTAGACCGTTTACAACCAAAACAAATAGTGGTTGTGTCTTCTGCTCCTCAAATACGGTATCCAGACTGTTATGGAATTGATATGGCCAGGTTAGAAAAACTTGTTGCTTTTAATGCAGCCATAGAGTTGCATAAAGACAACGGCACAGATGCAATTATAGAGGAGATTTACCATAAGTGTAAAAAACAACTTGAGCTTGCCGATGCAGCGGTAATTAACCATGTAAAAGACCTATACGCTCCTTTTACAGATGAGCAAATATCTGACAAGATTGCTCAGATTATAACAGAAGAGGGTATTTCTACCAAAGTTAAATTGATATTTCAGTCTGTAGATGATTTGCATAAAGCATGTCCTAAAAATTTAGGTGACTGGTATTTTACAGGAGATTATCCAACCTCTGGAGGAAATAGAGTTGTCAATAGGGCATACGTTAATTTCTTTGAAGGAAATCCAGAAAGAGCATATTAAATGTTAATTGGTTGCTAATGCTGTAGTTTTTAAGTCGTTTGTCGGGTTTTAATTTCACTTTATCCAAAACCTGTAAAAGTTGCTTTGTTAGTATAAAAATAATGATATATTTGAACCATACCATAGCATAAGTAGGTTAAGTTCATGGTAAAATTTGGGGCAAAAAAAGGTAAACATCTCGTTTACCTTTTTTTATGCGCTATACTTTTTTGGAAAAAAGAGTTGTTTGTTGAAGTGTTTTATACAAACTAATAAATCGTTTTTTTGGAAAGTAAAAGAAGGTTTATTTTAAATTATCAATCATGATCTTGGTCATCTTATCAAGGTCTATAGTGTGCTGCCATTCCCAATCTTTTCTTGCCACAGCGTCATCAATACTTGCTGGCCAAGAATCTGCAATTGCTTGTCTGAAATCTGGCTTGTAGTTAATTGTAAAATCTGGAATGTGTTTTTGTATGCTTGCGGCAAGCTCTTGAGGGTTAAAGCTCAATGCTGCGAGGTTGTATGCATTTCTAATTTTTATTTTCTGTGGTGGGGCTAGCATGATATTTACAGTGGCATTAATTGCATCATCCATAAACATCATAGGTAAGGCGGTTTGAGCGTTTAAAAAACAAGTGTATTTTTTGTCTTTAAGTGCTTTGTGGAAGATTTCAATAGCATAATCTGTGGTGCCTCCCCCTGGAGGAGTTTTGTAGCTAATTAGTCCAGGATAGCGGATACTGCGCACATCTACACCATAACGCTTGTGGTAATACTCACACCAACGCTCTCCGGTTTGCTTGCTAATTCCATAAACTGTTGCGGGCTCCATTATGGTGTGTTGGGGTGTGTTGGTCTTGGGTGTAGTGGGTCCAAAAACAGCAATACTAGAGGGCCAAAAAACTTTTTCAATTTTCTTATCTCTTGCTAGATTTAAGACATTAAACAAAGAAGTCATGTTTAAGTCCCACCCTTTGATTGGATATTTCTCTGCAGTAGCACTTAACATGGCCGCCATTAAATAGACATCTGATATGTTATAGTTTGTTACTATTTTTTCTATTGCCTTGCCGTCCATGGCGTCAAGAATTTCAAAAGGGCCACTTTCCATAACTTGTTTACTGGCCTGCTTAACATCACTAGCAATTACGTCTTGATTTGAATACATATTTCTGAGATACATGGTAAGTTCGTTACCAATTTGTCCAGAAGCGCCAATGATTAATATTCTTTTTTCCATATTAAATAGTCAATTTATCATGTAAATATAGCACTATTTACCACTATAAAACACACTCAAAAACAGCCCTTTGTGAGAGAAACGGTATATTTGCTGTAATTACATTGTTTTATGAAACGGGAATTTCTTTTTTTTTCTAGCATCTGTCTGTTGTTTGTTGTGAGCTGTATTGATAGCCAACAGGCAGCCACTCAAACCAAGATAGATCAAGTTACTGACTCTAGGTTATTTGGCCAAGCAGATGCTATGCTGCCAGATTTTTCTGAGAGCTCTGAAAATTATATTTCTCAATGGCCCGTTTTTGATGACCTTATTACAGAGGTTTTGGCTATTAATCAAGCAAGTTTAACAACAATTCAACAACGCAGTAACCTACTTGTTTCTAGGATGGATTCCTTGACAAGAAAAATTCCAGACACCTTAAATACTCAGCCCATTTATTCCAGGGTTATTGTAACCAAGACAAGAGCGGCTATAGTTAAGCAAGAGGCAAATAAGGATAGATTAGACACTCTTGCAATGCAGCAAGCTATAGTGCAGATGAACTTGGCAACTGCAAATTTGATTATCCAAATCAACGAAAAATTTGAAAAAGACACCCAAGATAATAGCGTGAAAAACAACGAGCTTAAAGAAAAAAAAATGCTTAAAAAACGCCTAGATTCTGTTTATAAATCTTCTAGAGAAAACAATACTAAGTAATACTATAACATCTCTTTAAAGCGATACCCAATAATATCCTCTAGATGTATAGAGTCTACTTGTTTGCTCGGCGGGCCCCCCTCTGTTTTTGTAAATTTAGGAGCAATGAGATCCAATTCCTTGGCTTTTTTAGCATAATACTCTTTTTTCTTTGGGTGATTTGGGTGAACCGCATTAAAGATATGTCCGAACGCATCTTGTTTAATAATACTTGAAATAATACCAATACAATCTTTTTTGTGGATGAGGTTTACGGGCGCATCACCGCCGTCTAGATCTGTTCTGCCCGCAAGGTGCTTTACGGGTTGTCTAGCGCCCCCTATTAGCCCTCCAAAGCGCACAATAGTTGTTTTAATTCCAGGGGCGTTAAAAAATAACTGCTCTACTTGAAATAATTGCTTTGCCGCTTGGGTCCGGGGCAACGGAACTTGTTTTTCTGTGACTTTTCCTTGGGTGTCATTATACACAGAAGTACTACTTATAAATACAATGTTGGCCACCTTAGATTTTAAAACTTCAGATAACAAATGAGACATTTTTAAGACATAATCTGCCCCAGTATTTCTTCTAAGACCCGGTGGTATCATTATAACTAAGGTGTCCACCTTTTTTAGAAATCCTTGCGCGGGCCCGTAAAGGCCGTCTTCTGTGCTATTAATTACATACGTATCTATGCCACTTTGCTGCAAGGCAGTGGCTTTTCTTTGAGAGGTCACAGAGCCTTTTATAGTGTGCCCTAAAAATGATAGGTGTTGGGCTAGTGGTTTTCCTAGCCATCCTAATCCCGCAATTGCAATTGTTTTTTTCAAGCCGAAATTTTAAAATTATTGTAATGAGTCTTGTGCGTGTTCCCTTTTTTGAATGCTAAATGATTTTTTATTGATCACAGCATCTGTATTTATAAAAGGTTTAGGCATCATGTTTTTTGCTCTTGGTTTTATACCAAGTAAAGGATTACTAACCAAATCAAAACCGTATTCTAGCACCTTAAAAGTTGGTGAAGGCTCACTCTCCGGTAAGGTATATGACACCTGTAGAGAATCTGAATCTGCAATGTAGTATCTTAATAATTCATCGGTCTTTCTATTAAAAGACCCCTGTTTTAAAGTATCATTCATTGAAACGCTCACCCCATTAAATTGCAAGGATGAAAAAACAATTTCTTTGTCTGTGTATAGGCGTATTTGATGGGCATCTCTTTGTGGTGTTATGGTAAAGCCAACCCCTCGCATGCCATCAAAGAGACTGTCGTGGTTGATGGTTAGTTTAAACTCTGGAATAGCCACTACCGGCGCCTTTGCAGCAAACCTGTAGCTTGTGTTGTATTTACTTCCCGCTGCACTCTCAATATACGCTGATGCTGGTTTTGGGTCTTCCCCTAAATAATGCTTTGTCCAAGAGTCTAACATTTTATCATAGCTAACCCAATAGGCCTCTTTGGTGTCAAGATTGTTATAGTAAGATAAGCTGTTTGGCTTTTGGCGTATTTCAGAAAAAGAACTTTGGGTATGAGCTACTATAAAAAATACCAATGCCAAGACTAAAAATAGGTAAGCCAACACGTTTTTAAGTTTATAAAACCCAAAAACAGGCAGCAATAACCCAAACAATAAAACAGTAAACACACAACTAATCACAATATGGTCTGAGCCCAACCCGACAGGAAAAAACTGGATTAGAGGCGCAAATAAAAATACACCAGGAGCTGCCAATAGTGCCATGCCAATTAAACTTGGTTTTTGGAATCTTAAAAGTAAAAACCAGCTAAGTAGTCCAAAAAACACAGGGATTATAAAAAACGCTGCACCCTTTAAAAATAGAAATACAAGCACATTAACAACTAGCCATAAAAAAAGTGGTGCCGCCAATAAATTTACAACACTGTTGCGTTTTGAAAAATAGCGGTACATCTTAAATAAAATAGCCAAACAAAGGGTTACAAAAAACCCAATATAGGCATGCCCATTATATTTAAACCCATGTTGCACTTCTTGGTATTGAGGGTATATGTTGGTTAGTAATTTCCAACCAAAAAACCCAAGGATGCCGCAAATTATAAGAGACAGCACCAGTGGAGAAAAACCCTTTAATACGCCTCCCAGATGCAACTTGTGTTTTGAGAATCCATACCCTAAGACCACAAAAAATAAAATAAAGGCAAGACAAAGCATTGGCAAAATCCATGAAAATGGATAGTACATAAATTTCACCAAGGGCATATTTACATATACCACGTCATTCTCTGCCTTTAAGGTGCTTAGGTCTGATACTGCAAAATAGTGTAGCAGTGGAAGCAGATAACTTCCTTGATGTTGCAGGGTTTCTATGTCTAGATTTTCTACTGTATCGTTGGCAGTGTGGTAGTCATAGTGGTCATCGATAAAGGCAAAAAACATACTCTCTATATCACCGTCTTCTCTAAAAACGGTGGAGTCTGTATCATTTGGAAGCATTTTATAAACACTGTACATCAAAGATGACGCTACGGGATAGCAAACATTTGCTGCGGTAAAGGCTTTAATAAGGTTAGCGTTTCCGCCATTTGTTTCTATAATCATGTTACTAGGGCCACCACTACCACGCGCTTCGAAATTAAGCACAAGGCCAACGTTTTTTGCCCAAGGATGTTTCTCTACAAAGAGTGATGCTCCAACCAAACCAATCTCTTCTGCATCTGTAAAAACCACAATAATATCATTGAGAGGTTTTTTACCACTGGCATTATAGGCGCGCAAACTCTCTAAAATAGTTACCACACCGCTTCCTGCATCACTTGCTCCAAAAGAGGGAACCAGTGCGCTATCATAATGAGATAAAAGCACCAGAGACTTTCCTGATCCTGTTCCCTTTAACCTGGCAACAATGTTTTTTGGCCTTACAAGTCTCTTGTTGTTATTACTTAGTACAAACGCTTCTTGTTCCTGTGTTTCTAGCCCTAGTTTTTCAAGCTCAGAGAAAATAAAACCCCGTACACGAGTATGCTCATCGGTGCCGTGGTAATGTGGCGCCCTTGCAATTTCACTTAGCGGCACTAGTGCGCGCTGTGCAGAGAACTCGGTATCTGGAGCAGTGTCTAAAGTTACTTTAGAGGGTAACAAGCTATCAAAGCTTAACCAAACTAACAATACTACTACAACAAACGAAGTAAAGCCACTAATGTATTTCATGATGTAGAGTATTTAAAAATTAAAGTAATAGCCACTCAAGTATGCTATTTACATTGCACCACCATCTTTGACAAGTAAAAACCAGTCATTTTCAAGCTCTAAATATCCCTGGTTATAAACATAACGATATACAGATCCTGTTTTTGTTACATACTCAGAGGTGAAGTACTTAAAATTAAATTGATGTTTTACCAGCGTTTCTCTCTTTACCTTGGTCTTGTCTTTGGCATTCAAGATTTTTAAAGTGCGGTAATTTTTACGCAACCGGTTGTTTATGTTTCTAACCAAGTTACTGCTGTCTTTATTTAAAGTGTTGTTGTGAGAGTTACGGCAGCCGTCACTACAGAATTTTTTATCTGCGCGCCCCATAATTTTACCACCACACTCTGGACATATTTTCTCCATAGGTTAAAGATAGTAATTATTAGCCGTTTGCAAACAGATGTTTTCAGGTGTTTTAAAACAAAGTGGTGCAATACAAAGTGGCTTTAGTAGGCCTTTTCTTCTCCTTTGACGGCGTTAAAAACAGTCTTAAAGACAATTTTAAGATCTAAAATAATAGACCAGTTTTCTAGATAAAAGATATCACACTTTACTCTGTTTATAATATCTGAGTCTGTCTCAACCTCTCCTCTATACCCACTCACTTGCGCCAAACCAGTGATGCCTGGTTTTACAAAGTGACGAACCATAAACTTGTCTATTTTTTCTGCGTACATATGGGTATGGCTGACCATGTGAGGTCTTGGTCCTACCACAGACATATCTCCCTTAAGTACGTTTATGAATTGAGGTAATTCGTCCATGCTAGTTTTACGAATAATGCGCCCCACTTTTGTTACCCTAGTATCCCCTTTGGTTGCTTGATGCAAATCTGCGGTTAAACTTGGCGTCATAGACCTAAATTTATAACAGTAAAACTCTTTGTAGTCTAGACCGTTTCTTTTTTGCTTGAAAAAAACAGGCCCTTTTGACTCTAGTTTAATGAAAATACCGAGAATAGGTGTTAACCACGAAACAATAAAAACAATAACAAACAAAGATAAAAAGATGTCAAAAGCTCGTTTTATGAATTTGTTAAAAGGCTCATCTGTTGGTATTTTTCTGAGCGATAATATGGGTAGGTATCCATAGTATGAGAAGTCAAGTTTCTTGCCAAAAATCTCTTTGTTGTCTGGCAGAAATTTTAAAACCTTTAAGTTATTGTCTGCAAAATCTATCACTTTTGCCATACAACCATCACTAAGGGCATTAACAGATGCGTAAATTTCATCTACATTACTATTAGATATTTCTTTGAAAACGCCTTCAAGGAGCTGCTCTTTATCGTGCTGTACATCGTATCTTTTTACAAGGGAGTATCCGTATTCAGCATTTTGAGTAAAGAATTTTTCTAGTTCTTTTGTTTTGTCATTATCCCCAAGAATAACCACTCTTCTAACATTTCCGCCAAGTAAGCGCCTGTATTTTTTGAGCAAATAATAAATAGAAATCTTGATTAAAAACACCACTGCCATTACTACCACTACATATTTTAAAATAGCACTAGTAGGCTCCTGCAACTCTGCATAGAAACCAAAAAATGCAAATACTAGCAGTAAAAAAACAAGGGCTTGTTTGATGGCCAGGGTTAAAATGTTACTAAATCTAGTAAACCTGTAAATCTCGTAAAAACTAAGAGAGATGGAGCTACCTATCCAAGCAATAGACATGTAAAAGACATAGTTTGTAAATGCAGAACTTTCTTCAAATAATAAAAAGGCAAGGCCATGAATTACAAGTAAATCAATACCATAGGATATGGGCCTTAAAAACCCCGAATATCTACCTCTTTTAAAAATCATATGCGTTAAGACCTTATGTGTTGTGAAAAATCTTTATGCTCACTTTTAAAGAGTTCTTCTTTTGTCAAGCCTTTAAAATAGTCAAAGGTGATTTTCATACCCTGCTCCCTAGACATTTTAGGTTCCCAGCCCAAAAGTTCTTTGGCAAGTGTAATGTCTGGTTCGCGCTGTAGAGGATCATCTTTGGGTAATTCTTTATACACTATTTTTTGTTGTGTACCGGTTAATTTAATAATCTCCTTTGCAAAATCTAGTATTGTAATTTCTTGAGGATTTCCGATGTTAACTGGATCACTATAATCACTTAAAAGCAGCTTGTATAGCCCTTCTACCTGATCATCTACATAACAAAAACTTCTAGTTTGCATACCATCTCCAAAAACCGTTAAATCTTCTCCCCGAAGTGCTTGGCCTATAAATGCTGGAATAACACGCCCATCATTAAGGCGCATTCTAGGGCCGTAGGTGTTAAATATTCTAGCAATACGAGTTTCCATACCATGAAAACGGT
The DNA here is from genome assembly GCA_913060785.1 of uncultured Flavobacteriaceae bacterium. Taxonomy (GTDB): domain Bacteria; phylum Bacteroidota; class Bacteroidia; order Flavobacteriales; family Flavobacteriaceae; genus Patiriisocius. Next base: position 18,846 of record CAJXUG010000001.1, read on the forward strand.
GGTAGGCCATCGTGATTGATTCTTGAAAACGTTTTGCCTCATCATACACCCCGCGTGGGCCTATGGTGTTTACATTTCCGTAGTAGGTTTCCTTTTGAGGATGCACCAAAGGATCTCCATACACCTCAGAGGTAGATGCAATCATAAAGCGCGCATTTTTCTCTTTGGCTAGCCCTAATAAATTATGGGTGCCAAGTGATCCCACTTTAAGGGTTTGTATAGGGATTTTTAAATAATCAATAGGGCTTGCAGGAGATGCAAAATGCAGAATATAATCTACCTCTCCAGCCACATGTACAAATTTTGTAACATCATGGTGGTAGAAATCAAAATCTTCCAATTTAAACAAGTGCTCTATGTTACGTTTGTCTCCGGTGATAAGGTTGTCCATGGCAATGACCTTATACCCTTGTGCGATAAATTTATCACAAAGATGGGACCCTAAAAAACCTGCTGCACCTGTAATTAAAACTGTTTTTTTCATATGTATGTTATTCTACAACATGCAGAATGTACTGTTATTTTTTTGAGATTTTGCCCCTCTCTGAGGGTTGCAAAAATACACTTTACTAGGTTTTTAGACCTCTTTTGGGGCATCGATTTGTTTGTAGGAGCTGTTTGCCAACACAATAATTAGTATCAGCCCAACATAGTAGGCTCCTATTTGACGATGAAATATGTTTTCTACCAGACCATAGGCAATAAAGGTGCATAAAATAGCGGTTTGGAAAAAGTGTTCCCTGTTTTTCATGAAGCTCCAAATTAAAAACAGACACATTAAAAACAGTCCTACAAACCCAGTGCTAAGTAAAATATCTAAAAACTGATTGTGACTGTTATAGCGACCAGATATAAACACCTCCTTTTTTTCTGGGCTCTTTATTGCCGTTTGATAACACGCTACCAACTCATCTTTGGTGGCTTTAAAGCCTATTCCAGTTAACCCTATTGCACTATTTTGAAACACATCCATACTGCATCCCCAAGTTATGAGTCTAGTTTGAGAGGTGTTTGAGGCTCCAAAGTTTTTATTTAAAAATGATGAAAACGAAACAGGTCCCGTGCTTGTTTCTTGCTGAGACTTTAGAAAAAACAAGCCCGCCACTAAAACAGCTACAAATGCTGTAGCAATGGCAATACGCATGCTTTTTTTACCTCCATATGCTTGACGAATTAAAAGCAAACAAAACAGTACAATGCCTGCAATTTTTGATACCACCAATACAACAAACAACACATTTATAGCAATAGCACCCAAATAATAGGCGTTATGAGGATGATATGTTTTACGCATAGAGCGGTAGCAAAATAAAATACTAAGTACACTTATAAGCCCCAGGTATAATCTATCTACAAGCAATGCCTCAATCATCATGCGGCTATCTCCAAATTCAAAGTTTGCATTAGTATTTGCACTGTATACAATACTAACAATAGAGAAAACAATGGCCGCAATGGAAGAGAAAATAACAGCCTTTTGAACCTTTCTATCATACTGGATTGGGAGGTATAAAACAACAAGCCCAATGGCGATGGCAATTTTTTTTAGGATGCTAATATCTGTGTCAAACCTACCAGATAAAATGCTGTTTATTATAATATACCCAAAGAAAAGCAAGAGTAAAAACAAAGGCACCTTTTTGATTTTTTGAAAATGCTCTCTTTTTATGATTGCAGGAAAAGAAATGGTAAGGATAATTAGTAGAATGTTAGGCAATGCACGGATATAATCATCAAAGGGGATGATGACAAATAATAGCATAAACGCAAAAGGGTATATGGAAGCAAGTAAAATTCTCATAACTATTGCTGTTTTAACTTTTTTGTTTCTAGAGTAAAGATACTATTTTGATTCTAATTTAATTTAATGCTTCCTTCAAATATATTTGTTCTAAAAGGGGAATTGTATTTTCAATATTAAACCTAGCGTTAAATTTTTCTATTGATTTATTTTCGAATAAAACCCTTTTGTCATTGTGTTGGATAAGTGTTATTATTTTTGTGGCAAAAGCTGCACTATTTTCATCTTTTACAAGGTATCCATTTTCTCCATCTTCGATTAAATCTCTGTTTCCGTCTGCATCTGTAACAACAAAAGATTTTTTTAGAGCCATTGCCTCAATCACAGCATAGGGTAAGCCCTCGTATCTTGCCGTGGATATATAGAGGGATGCCTTATTGATGATATGAAAAATGTCTTCACGCTCTGTCCAGGGCAGTAGTGTTACATTTTTCTCAAGGCCGTATAATTTAATGAGATTTGTAACCTTTTCAAGATTAGGAGAATGAAATCCAACCCCCATGATAACAATATGAATGTCTGGAATTTTTTCTTGGACTTGGCGTATAACCTCTATGGTGAGTTCTACATTTTTTTGAAATGAGGGCCTGGCAACAGAACAGATATATCTGTCTGGCCAAGTTTTTTCGATACGTAAAGGTATTATTTTTGGTATAGGTTTAATGCCGTTTTCAAACACAAGAACCTTCTTTTTTTTGTGACCTACATCTTTGATGGCTCTATTTTTTTCTGACACAGAACACGCCAATACCTTGTTGTTAAATCTGGAGAGTACTTGTTCTATACCAAGATATATTTTTTGCTTTAAAACACTTTCACTACTTAAAAAAGAATACGCATGTGGAGTGTAAAAAACAGGCTTTTTTTTAATGGCTCCAGCTATTTTTCCAATAACCCCTGCCTTTGAACTATGACAATGAATAACATCTGGGCTCTCTTTATCAATAAATGCCATGCAATCTTTAATGGCCTTATAATCTTTAGAAACGTTTATGTTTCTGTCTATTGTGGTGGTATAGGTTTTAACAAGATTACCATTTTTGTCTGTAAATGCAGTATTTGTATCTGTTTTTCCATGAATGATCACAAAATCAAAAAGCTCTGGGTTAAGTTGAGGCAGAATAATTCTAAGCCACACACCAACCCCACCAACGGCATGAAGTATAAATAAGATTTTAGTTTTTGTAACCATACCTAGAGGTCAATTTTTTTATTAATGTATATTATTTCTATTGTTTTTAGGAAGATACTCCTTAAAAAGCAAAAGGATAAATATAAAACCAAAATAATAACCTCCAAGCTGTCTTTGAAAGTAACTTTCAATCAATGAAAAACAAAGCAGAGAGACAAATAAAGCGGTTTGGGTGTAGGAAAAACGAACCCTTTTAAAAAATAGTCCCATAAGTATTACAAAAAGAGAAAAAGCAATAATTCCATAACTGAGCAAGAAGTCTAAAAATGTATTGTGAGGGTTAAAACCCTTGCTTACAAAATAGTCTCTTTTTTCTTTTCTATCTATGGTTGTTTTATAACACTCTAACAACTTGGCTTTGGTGCCATAAAACCCGTTTCCAATTAAAATAGGGGTTTGGTTAGACAGGATATTAACACCACAATCCCAAATAACAACTCTAGCCTCCCAGCTTTTTAGTAGCTCAAAATAACTTTTTCCACTTGCATTGCTTTGTGTGTAAAAAAAGCGTTCCCCAAGATTTTTATTTACAACAAAAGCACTCGCCGTTACTGTCATAAGGCCTATAAAAATCAAACCATACAACACCTTTTTTTTAGCATATAAAATTTTCAACAAAAAAAGTAGTAGTAGTAGCAACACAGCGATCCTACTTGAGGCTAATAGAATAAAAAATATGGAGACAGAAATATTAATAACCAGCAGCAATTTATATTTAACCACACGCGCCTCAATTAGATTTACAGACCCCACAATGCTTATAATGCACATAAAACCTAGATATAATCTATCTATTATCAATAGCTCATCTACAAGCGGACCATTTGAAAAACTGAATGAAGTTTCAGAAAAATAAAATAAAGCAATGCGTAGGGTGCTAATTACAATTGCCGTAAAACAAGATAGAATAAGGGTCTTTTTTATACTGGTAACAGTTGTAATTGGCGCATACAGTAATAGAATGATTATTGGGGTGGCTATTTTTTTAATAATATTTATTTCCTTGCCAATATCTTGAAAAATAAGCATGTTGATCACTAGAAATAAAAACAAGGCAACATATACAAATACTTCAGGGGTTTTTAATCTTTTAATGTGTTGTTTAAGCACAACAAAAGGGAACAATACAACCAATCCAATCAAAATAATGTTTGGTAATGCAGATGATATTTTTTGAAATGGAATTACAAAGCACAATAGTATAAACAGGTAATGATATATAGAGGCTAGCTTAATGTTCATTACGATAGTTTTCTTAAAATGCTAATTAATACTCTTCTTACAAATTTTAAGATAGAGTATAGGTTTAAAAATAAATACTCAAAAAACGATACAACCCCTAATTTATAACCAAGTCTTAGGTTTGATAACTCTCCATATTGCATCTTTACTAAATTTGCACTCAATCCAGATTCACCAAACATTGCCTTTCCTGAAATTGAATGCACCATGCTTTTATTATATAAATGAACATTAAAGTGCTGTGCAATTCTAATACAATATTCCCAGTCTTCTGAGTGGTTCATGTGTTCATTAAAATACCCCACCTTATCTATAATGCTTTTCTTAAAAATTAGAGAAGAGGTCATGAAAAAGTTTTTATACAATAATAGTTTTGGGGAAATTTTCATTAGCTCACTGATTTTAAAACTAAAAAACCGTTTAAACTCTTGTCCATCTCTATTGGTGCCTAAAAGATCGATAGAGGCATCGGCACTTAAAATTTCTAACTGCTTTGCTATTTTTTCTGGATGCCAAGCATCATCGCTGTCTAAAAATGCAATTAGTGAGCCACTTGCTTTTTTTAAACCAAAATTTCTGCTGATAGACACACCAAAATTCTCTCTATTATAAACTAAGATTTTATGTGCTTTATTGTGTATAACAAATGATTCAATAATAGCTTTAGTTGCGTCTGAGGAACCATCATTAATTAGGATTATTTCAAAGCGGCCTTGAGTTTGTGCAAAGATAGATTTTAAGGCAAGCTCAATAGTATCCTGTGAGTTGTAAACCGGTATTATGACACTTATTACTTGGCTCATTAATTTAATCTTTTACAGCTTTTTGTTTTGTAAATATACCAATTTGATTCATTATCATTTTACTCACTTGAAAACAAATAAATAATTGGAAAGAAGTAATTTTTATGGTTCTAAATTCTTTTCTTTACCATAAATTACGGATATGAAAATCACTTACGAAGGGTTTTACGGATTTAAAAATGCAGGAGATGATGCATTTGTGGAGGTTTCTTCTTGGGGCGCACAAAAATTCTGGTCTTGTACTAACAACGTTTTCATTGGAGCACAACTACCTAAAACTGTTCACGCTATTAAGGCAAAATCATCTAAAGGTAAAGGCTTAGACAGGGTTTCTTTTTTCCAAGAGTTACAAAACTCCGATTATATGATTTCGGCTGGAGGCTCTACCTTTAGTAAACTTCCTTTTCATAGCAATAAGGCTCTTGGCCGAATTATTTCTAAATATAACAACAAACTCAAACTTGGTGCTATGGGAGTTTCGGTTGGGCCGTTCAAATCTATAAAAGAAGAGAAACAGGTCCAAAAATATTTAAAACAACTCGCTTTTATTTCCTTAAGAGACCAACGATCATATGATTATGTTTCCTCCCTGGATCTTACAGCAAACGTAGTAAACTCTTTTGATTTGGCGGCGCTTATGCCAATGATGTATAACTACACTCCTATTGATAAAAGTGCTAAAACTACCGCCAAAACAATTGGTATTAGCATTTGTAATCATGAGCAGTATACAGGAGGTGATTTATTAAAACAAACCAAAAGAAATAGTTATTTCAAACAGCTTATTGATCTTTTGATAAAACAAACAAACTACACTTTAAAAGTATTTATAATTAACGGAAATGAATCTTTTGGAGACACCGACCCTACAAATGAGTTGCTAGCAGCAGTAGATCCAAAAAGGTATAGCATTTACCCATACACACCGAATATTAAGAGCACTTGGGATGAAATATCTAGGTGTGATTTTATGATTTCGACAAGATTACATGCTAGTATTTTTGCCTGTTATGCCAATGTTCCCTTTGTTTTAATAGAATATCATAGAAAATGTTCAGACTTCTTAGATGATGTTGGGCAACACCAAGCCCTGCGTGTTATGGATGGCGAAATATCTCCAAGTGAAACATTACAAGAGGTTGTACGTCATTTAGAAACACCTTATATAGCACCAAAAAAACTTACAGAAACCATTGACAGATCGCTGTTAAATTTCACACAAACTCTATAGAAATAATACGTTGTTAGTGGGTTGTGTCTAGCTTCCTGTTTTTGTATAAGATAAAAAGGGCAAGACATAGCCAAAATCCATAAAGTTTAAAGCTGTCTATTTGTAGCCAATTAAAAATATATCCAACAAAACTTATTAGCAGGACAATTGGTATAAATTTGGTTTGAGTGTCTTTTTTGAACCAAAACGTGGTGTTGTTTACGATAACAAATAAAAATAGCAAAAAAGAAATTAGACCCACCATTCCTGCCTCTGCGGCAATTCTTAGGTATAGATTAAATCCAGGAGGGAATGACTTGTCGAATTGATTTCTATACCTGGCGGTAAATTCATAATTGTTTTTTAGGGCCCAATTAGGATAGTGATACCTTGAAATAAAGGCCTGTTGCCCCCATCCAGTTCCAAAGATTGGATACTCTTTTATTGTTTGAATCATTGCCGTTTGTATCCCAAGGCGTGATTTATTTGAAACAGAATTATTTGTTTGACTAAATTTTGTGTCTGTAAAGTCAAAAGAAGAAATACGCTCCTGTATGGCCTCTGTGACAGCCGCTCTATAAACAAAGGATACTGAAGCAACCCCAATAACTGTAAAAAGCAAGGCTATGTTAAAGTATTTTCTGAAATCTTTGTAGTAGATATACGTTAAGATTACCCCAACAAAAGCCTGTAAAAGAATCACTACAAAGGCAGTTCTTGATTTAGACACTATTGCCAAAAAGACTAACAAAACAAAAGGTAAAAACCTGATGATTTTTTTTCCAGTAAGAATATAAGAAAACAAAAATCCAGCAGCAGTGATCAAATAAGTTCCTAGTGCCGGTGGCTCATAAGTTAAGGATGAAACACGGGTTAGCTTAAAGTCAAGCCGTGTATTGACAAAAGGGAACATATCAAAAAGATCAAAAATTGGGCGTAGTTGAGTCAAATTAAAGGTCACTATTAAAAACTCCACAAATCCACAGCAAAAAACCAACACAAAACTTATTAAAAATAGTTTTCTCAAGAGAAAGAAAAATGGGAGTGCCCCAAAATCTTTTCCTACGTTTAAAAACGTGTAAAGGAATGCTCCGGCAGAGATTAATAACGCAATCATTTGTCTAACAAAACGCATTGTTCCAGAGGTTTGCTTAAAATAATAATCTATAATATGATGGATATTTAATAGTGTAACAAAAAACAACACAGCAATGAAAAGCATTAAAAGTTGATACTCAATGGTACGATAGGGGATATATATCTTCCCGGATTTTAATTGGTATACTAGTAAAAAAATAAATGAAATGATAAAAAACAAGGGAGAAGAATCTGAGCTGTATTCCCCCAAGAAGCCCATCCATTTTGGGATGTCAGAATTAAAAGGAATTAGAAAAACTCCTAAAATAAAAAAAGCTTGATATGTTTTTTTAAGCAGTAGCATTAACTATTGATGGCGTTAACGGCGTTATTTTTCTTGTAATATCCAACAATGATAATTGAAAAAACAGCAATAGCTGAGGCAAAAGATATAGCCATTCCAATGTAGTCATATTTTTTAATTAATATACTTCCAACCACCAACATTGTAAGTGTAGCCATTAGGTGTCCAATAAAAAATGGACGTGTGATTTCCAAAGCCTTTAAAGCCATTGTTATGGGTCTTAGAAAAAGCATTAAAGATTGACAAATACAGTATATAATAATAATTACTAAAGCATCTCCATATTTCTCAACATATAAAATTTCATAAAATACAAGTGAAAAAACAAGAATAATTAACAACACCCCAAGCGCCTTTATATAGTTTTCTCGATACACTTTTCCAACCATTTCACTTATATTTTTTGTAGGGTGTAACCGAATAAAATTTGAAAACATAGGGGTGTAAAAATTCTCTACAGTTATTATAAATATACTTACGATGCCAAGCAAGTTTTGAACCGTTTTTATCTTCCCAATACCAAGGGCTGAAGTGTTTAGTTCATTTGCATAAATATATAGTCCCTGGGCATATCCCCAATAAGCAATTCCGCCGAGTATAATCCCTGTCTCTTATACACATCTGACGCTGCCGACGAAGAGGATAGTGTA
>CAJXUG010000002.1:0-26083 GCA_913060785.1 uncultured Flavobacteriaceae bacterium
GCAAAAAACAGGAAGAATGAGAATTCCTTTTGGAATTGCACAAACAGGAAAAGCCTTCAGGAATGAAATTGTGGCAAGACAATTTATCTTTAGAATGCGTGAGTTTGAACAAATGGAAATGCAATTTTTTGTACGCCCAGGCCAGGAGATGAAATGGTATGATTACTGGAAAGAAACTAGACTAAAATGGCACCATTCATTAGGTCTTGGCCCAGAGAATTATCGCTTTCATGACCATGAAAAGCTGGCTCATTATGCCAATGCTGCCACAGACATAGAATTTAAATTTCCGTTTGGGTTTAAAGAATTGGAAGGAATTCATTCTCGTACAGATTTTGATTTAAAAGCACATGAGGCGCATAGCGGTAAAAAACTACAATTTTTTGACCCAGAGCTCAAAGAAAATTACACCCCTTATGTGGTAGAAACATCTATAGGTCTTGATAGAATGTTCTTGGCTGTGTTTAGTAATTCTTTGCAAGAAGAAACACTAGAGGACGGCTCTTCAAGAACCGTCTTGAGATTACCGGCTATTTTGGCTCCGGTAAAAATTGCGGTATTTCCACTCATAAAAAGAGATGGACTACCAGAGCTTGCAAAACAAATTATTGAAGATTTACAGTGGGATTACAACGTGTTTTACGATGAAAAAGATGCCGTTGGCAAGCGCTACAGACGTCAAGATGCTAATGGTACTCCGTTTTGTGTAACGGTAGATCACCAAACCCTTGAAGACAAAACAGTAACCATTCGTCATAGAGATACCATGGAGCAGGAACGTATTGCTATTTCAGATATTTCAGATTTGGTTTCCAAGAGCTTGTCCATGAAAGATTGGCTGCAATAAATAACGTCTTGTAGCATATAAAAACCCCAATGATATTGTCATTGGGGTTTTTTATTGTTCTGAAATTTGAGCCTTTAAAAAGCAGTTAATTTGTTTGCATTTCTTGAATCTCAACAGGATTTGCTTTCTGGCAGCGGTTCATCATTCTTAGAGGCCTGTATTTAAAAAACACGGCTAGTCCATTTTTTTTGTAGGCCTCATCTAGATTAATAGGATCAAGGAAGTAGGGCTGTTTGTTTTGCTCACTAACTAGAATTGTGAATATACAATCTTCTTTTTGGGTACTCTCCTGGATAACTCCAGGGGTAAAACCCTTAGAGATTAGTTCAGCTTTTTTGACGCTGCTTATCTGGCTTTTTGCGGCTATATCAGCGCTTGTTTTCTTTGATGAGCAGCAAACTCCCAGCAAAATAAAAAGCGTAATATAAATGTGTTTTACAATCATTGGATATTTTTTATATAGCTTCTCTGCAGCAATATTACTACTATATCATACAATATAATGAAATTTGTTGTAACACAGCGGCCAGAGATAAATACCTAAAAAAGAGCATTTATTTTAATTACAACGCGCAAAAAATCTAATATTCTCATTAAAACCTCATATTGTGTGTCAATTTTTTTTTGAAGTCTTGATTATCTTTATCTTAGCAAGTTGAAATCAAAAATTAAATTCAATAATATGAAATCTAAATTTACGCTACTCTTATTTTTGTTTGCAGCCTTTATTACTGCGCAAGCTCAAGATGATACTCAAGATGGTCTTTCTTATGTAGGGAAATCTGATCAAAAAATCACAGTGCCTTCATTGGCCTCTAGATCAAACCTAGAAACACCTATTTTTCAAACAAGCCCGCCACAAGATGGGAGGTCTGCTAAGGTAAATGTGATTCCAGGAAAAGATCCTCAAACAAAAAATGATTATTTCACTGAAAATCCACATCCACTTGCAGGACAAATTCCTACAAGAGATGCATTGTTTGATTTTGAGGTTGGAAATAGTGTAGGCTCTCCCTCTGACCCTGCTATCGCTGTAGGTCCAGAACATGCTTTTATTGTTTACAATAACGGCTTTATGATTTATGACAAGCTTGGAAACATTGTACAAGGCCCAACAGCACCATCTGCAATTTTTAATTCTAACGGTTGTTGTGATTTAACTGCATCATATGATAATCTAGCCCAAAGATGGGTAATTAGTTATCTATACATTAGCTCTGGAGTAAGAATTGCTGTTTCTAGTGGCTCTAATCCCTTAACATCTACTTGGGATGTATATTTATTTCCTCAAATAAATGATTACAACAAACTCTCGGTTTGGAGAGATGGGTATTACATTACAGATAATGGTCAAAGAGATGTATGGGTAATTGATAGAGATGCAGTTTTAGATGGAGATTCATCAGCAAACATACAAGGTTTTACAATAAGTGGTGTACAGGGGCAAGGTTTTACCAGTGCGCAAGTACTTAATATAACAAATGATGTGCATCCTACAACAGGAGGAGCTCCCTTAGTATATATGAGAGATAATGGGTTTGGTGGTGTTTCACAAGATGCTATTAATATTTGGACTGTAAATGTAGATTTTGATACCCCTAGTAACTCAGATGTGTCAGACCCAGAGGTTTTTACAAATGTTGAGCCTTTTATAAATGTATTTGATGGTGGTAGTTTTGCTAATTTAGCTCAGCCCGCTAATGGTTCTTCAATAGATGCACTGCAATCTACAATTATGAATCAAGCACAGTTCAGAAAATTTCCAACCTATAATTCTGCTCTTTTCAACTTTGTGGTTGATGTAGAGGCTGGCAGTCCTAAAAGAGCTGGTATTCGTTGGTATGAGTTTCGTCAAACTACAGATGGAGGTCCTTGGAGTATGGAACAAGAAGGAACTTACACTGCTCCAGATGGAAGGCACGCATGGATGGGAAGTATGGCAATGGATAACCAAGGAAACATTGGTATGGGGTACACAACTATGGCTGGACCCAATACACCTAACCCTACACAAAATAGAGTTTCTGCAGCTTACACTGGGCGCCTCTCAACAGACCCTTCAGGTGTAATGACTGTAGAGGAAACTATCTTTGGTGCCAGTACAGGAAATATTAATGGAAATAGATTTGGGGATTATGCAAAATTAGATGTTGATCCAAATAACGATAACGAATTTTGGTTTATCACAGAATATAGATTCACAAATCATGTAGCGGTATTTAAAGTAGCGCCAGAAGCTACTTTAGATATGGGTGTTGTAGATATTGTACAGCCAGAAGATGGTGACCTAGGTGCTACTGAGAACATTACGGTAACGGTTCGCAACTTTGGTTTAGACACCCAAACAAATATTCCAGTAAGTTTTACAATAGACGGAGGAACAACCATAAATGAAGTGATTGCGGGCCCAATAACGCCAGGATCAAACGTTGATTATACATTTACAGCTACAGCAAATCTTGGAGCAGATGGCACAACTTACACCATTTGTGCTGCTACTGGAATCACTGGAGATGAACTGCCAGACAATGACCAATTTTGTAAAGATGTAACAAGCTTGCTTGATTATGACACGGGAGTTGTAGCCATAACAGCTCCAACTTCAGGACCATTAGGAGGCGCAGAACAAATTACCATCACAGTACAAAACTTTGGTATGTTCACACAAACCTCTATTCCGGTGTTTTATAACATAAATGGAGGGTCTCAGGTAACAGAAACTTACACAGGTACTCTAGCAGTGGGCGAGTCTGACACATATACCTTTACTCAAACTGCAGATTTTTCTGAAATAGGAGATTATATTGTTACAGCTGCTACAGCACTTGATGGTGATGATAATCCTGCTAATGATCCTTTGGTAGTAACAATAACTAGCACTTTGTGCCAACCAGAGAGTAATTGTGCTGATTTTAACGATGGTGTTACAGAGTTTAGTCTAGCAGATCAAAACCTTGACGTAAACTGTGGAACAGATCCAGTTGGATACAGTGACGATTCAGACATTGTATTTAACTTTGTACTAAACGACAACCCATTTGAAGGTACATTGCAAGTTGGTTATGCAGATTCTCGTTTTGCTTTATGGATTGATTTTAACGACAACAATGAATTTGAAACATCTGAGTTAGTTGCCAGCGAGTTGGTTGCTAGTGCAAATCAAGATTATGATTTTGTGGTAGACTTTTCAACTATATCTGGGGTAACTCCAGGAACGCACAGAATGAGACTTCGTGGAGAAGATGATGATCAAGATGGCGATGTTTTAAACCCATGTGATGATCTAGAATTTGGTCGCACAAATGATTACACTGCAAACATATCTGGAGAACTAGGAGTAGATGACGCAACATTCTCTGATGCAGCATTTATTATTACATCTACAGATAACAAGATGTTTGATCTTGAGTTTTTAACAACAACCTATACAGAAGATTTAAACATACATGTATATAACACACTAGGACAAAATCTTGCTTTTTATACCTTAGAGCACAATGGTGCTGGGTATAACAAGAGGATCAATATGTCTTATGTAGCTTCTGGGATATATTTTGTTAGAATTGGAGATAAAGAATTAAATAAAGTACAGCGTATTATTGTAAAATAATACACAATAATTTAAACATAAAAAAAGGCCGCCAGCAATGGGGCCTTTTTTTTATGGAATAACTTCTTCTAGAAAAAGGCTCTTAATTGTAGGCTACCCGTATGAACCGTATTGCTTGTTTGGCTTTTTCTACCATTATAATTAAGGTTGGCATCCAGGTATTTGGTAATACGTTTTTGAAACAACAAGCGCCAGGTGTAATTATTCCCTGGCTGCAGCCCCTCTAGCATTTGGTAGGCAACAGGTGAGAAAGCATTCCCTTTAAATGCATTGTCAATAAAAGAGAATTCACCATTAATAGAGATTTTTTCTGCATTGGCATATGCAAAAGAAGCGCCTAATTTTTGTTGGCTTAATACCTCCAAGCCATTGATGGTATTTTCTTTACCAACGCTATTGTAAAAAACATCAAAACGAGTTTGGCTATTAAGCAGGTAAGATATCTTAGGACTCACCTCAAAGGTTTCTAGGATGTAGTTTCTGGCCTGAAAATTTTCAGAAATACTTTCATTTGTTCCGCCAACACCTTTAGCAATTAGCAGCCAATTTTTTCCAAATTTATGCGTAAAGTTGAGTTGGTGACTCTCCAGTTTGCTTGATTGTAACCCCAAAGATTGGAGGTTGTCTGTAGCTGTATTAAGATAGGTATAGTTTGTGGTATAGCGCTGTTTTCCTCTATTGAAAAACAAGGTGTTTCTAAAGTTTAACACCAGCCCCAACTGGTTTTGTTTACCATCTTTAAAGGGGTTTATATTAAAATCTTCGTTGGCTCTGCGTATTTTTCTGTCAATGATAAAGGAGGTTGTATTGTAAAACTGAGACATTATTTTTAAAACCCCTTTTTTACCAGACCACTTCTGGCCATTAAACGTGAGTGTTTGCCCAAAGGTATTTTCTCGTATTTTTATAAAGCGTTGGTTTGGCAGTAAAATTCGAATAAAATTTGCCTGATCCTGAAACTGGGCTATCTCAAATTCTTCAAGTTCTTGAATGCCGTTTGCGTTGTAATCATTCCAGGTGTAAATTCCCTCTCCTTGATCTACTTCTATGTAAGTGAAATCTTGTTGAGGTGTTACCCCATTGTTTGAAGATAAGCTTGTATTTAGCCTAATAAGACCTTTAAAAAGGTTTTGATTGTATAACACTCGGGCGTTTAATGATGTTTCTGTTTGTTGATTTGCAGTAGTTTCTAAAACACGGTAATTAGCAAACACAGATAGTTGTCTATCTTTAGTGTTAAGAACTTTAGACTGCAGATAAATGGTATTGCTTTTACTCACCCGCTGCACGCTACCATTTTTTAAACTATCGTTGGTTCTAAAGCGGTATCCACCTTGCAAAAACACCTTGGTGCTATCACCAACCCCAGCAAATGCCTCATAGGCGTTATATTTTATACTCAAAGGTGTTAAGGTGTCTTTTTCAATGGCGCGCACATTGTTGTTTTCAAAACCTACTTTAGCCCCTATCCAGGCTTTTTTAAAAGAATAACTAGCCCTAGAATTACCTCTTAAAAACTGTGTTTTAAGCACACTGCTTTCACTATCAAGGTAGCTTGTACTTAATGTTAAAGTAAGGTTTTTATGCTTTGTGTTTGCTGCGAGTTGATGTCTTGAACCCTTATAATTTTCAGAAAATTGGAGCTGTTCAAAATTATAGTATGCCGTGCCAAATGTGTTTGAAGCTGCGTTTACTCCAAGGGTAACAAAACGCTGGTCTCCTTGAGGATTTGTTAAATTCCAGTCTCTATTAAACTCTACATTATACAAGCGTTCTATGGATCTAAAATTTCGGTTTATAAAGTCAAAAGTTCCTACAGCGCTCACCAATAAACTATCGGGTCTTTTGATAATATCTTGCTGAAATTCAAGATGCGCAGCATAGCCATCATTATCATTGTTGTCTAGCTCAGAAAACAAATTCAGATCCTTTTTGCTTCCAGCTAATTCAAAATTGACGGTAGTCTTCTCCCCAGGATGGTAGCTTGCTTTTACACCTCCAACCTGTAATTTTGTTGGGGCATTAAGCCGTATAAGGGGAGCATAATTTCCTTGAGCCTCACCATTAATAGGAGGGATGTATTCAAAAATTTTATTAATTGCCGAACCTTCAGAGAGTTTGTAATTTCCAAGGTTATCTCCCACAAGGGAGAAGCGCACATTAAAAAGCTCGTCCTGGGGGTTGTTTGAAAACACAAATATTTCTTCTCCATTTAAAAAGAGCTGTTTTTTGTATAATAACTTGCCATCTTCATAGGTATCTGGCACAGAAGACGGCGCTGTCATTGCGCCTTGATCATCTCCAGCTCCTTGAAGTATAGCTACTTGCTCACTAGATAGAGATTGTTGTAAGGGTTGGTTTTTTGCATCATTCTCTGAATACACATAGGCGCCAATATCAAAGGTGTCTGAGGTGTAATCACCACCGCCATAACCAATAAAACGAGTATAATTTCGCTCTGTAAACTGGTATTCTACCCTAATACGCATGTTTGCTGTAATGCCGTAGGTAGGGTTAAATTTTATCTCACCGGCATTGTAATCAATAAGATAATCTTCATTCTCTCCACGGTTTAACAACATACCATTCACGTACACCTTTTCACTTCCAGATACAATAAGAACAAACAACTGCCCATCAGGGCCCACAAGTTTATAAGGGCCTTGGTTTCCTTCTTGCCCTATAAAATTACTGCTACTAAAGACCCCTCTTACCAATGCTCCAGATGCAAATGTGCTAGTTTTGGCGCCACTATCATGCGCTAGTGTTGCCCCTAGAGATATTCCTTGCACTTTTTTTGTAAAGCGGCCAAAATAGCTGTTTTGATTTTGCAGGTCTACATCTCCAGCCCGAATGTTCCAGTTGTCACTGTAGAGCTCAATAAATATTTGGTCAAACTCTTCTAGATTTTGCGTGTACCCTCCTCTTTGGGTTGGGATGTTTGCATCTTGTATAGATGCTCTTATGGATATTTTATCACTTAATTTTCCTGTAATTTGCAAATCTAGTTGAGAGTCTACAACAGCATTTTGATTGTTTCCAATAGTAATTCCTCTAGAGATACTACCCGAGGTGTTAAGCCCGTCAAAGGGAATAAACAAACTTTCATTACTGCTTTGATTAAGCGTATAGAGTTTTTTCATACTCCCTGTACTTTCTACAATAATTGCTTGGTCAAACTCAAAGTATTCTTTGGTTAAAAACTCAGGAAACACCAAATAGTTTATACGTAAGGAATCGTTTTTGGCCAGTAAAATTTCTGAGGGAAATACCAAAGCGTTTGGATAATCAACGCTATACAGCAAAGGGTCTATGGTGTTTCCTTGCAAGTCTTCGATACGTAACTTTGCAGGATTAAGCCCTACAGTATCCACAGAAATTGAATCTCTTACCGCTACTTTTTTGCTACGATACTTTGCCCCACTTTCTTGGCCATAACCCAAAAAGGTTATAAATAATACCGCAAAAAATAATACCTTTTTCATAAGATGACACCCGTTACATTTAGGCCAAACAGCGTTGCTATGACTTATTAACGTAAAAATTTAAAATTTGTTGATTGTTTTATGAAAACCTTTCAAAGATAGGCATCCCTAAAAATACAATCTTATTTAATTTAGTAGCATGAAAATACTAAGTTACAACGTAAACGGAATTCGCGCAGCAATGCGCAAAGATATCTTACCTTGGCTGCAAACCACCGATGCAGATGTGGTATGCATACAAGAAACCAAGGCAACTAAAGAACAAGTAGATCTAGAGGCTATCCAGGCAGCTGGATACCCATACCATTACTGGTTTAGTGCTCAAAAAAAAGGCTATAGTGGCGTGGCAATTTTCTGCAAGCAAGAACCCACCCATGTTGCCTATGGAACGGGCATAGAGTCTATGGATTTTGAGGGTAGAAACATAAGAGTAGATTTTAAAGAGGTTAGTATTATGAGTTTGTACCTCCCTAGCGGCACCAATAGTGCCCGTTTAGAGCATAAATTAGAGTATATGGCTTTATTTCAAGAGTATGTAAATACCTTGAAAAAAGAACTTCCTAATTTGGTTATTTGTGGAGATTACAACATATGTCATCAGGCCATTGATATTCATAACCCCGTATCAAATAAAAATTCTAGCGGTTTTTTACCCATAGAGCGCGCGTGGCTTGATGATTTTATAAATCAAGGCTTTATAGATAGTTTTAGACACCTTAACAAACAACCAGACCAATACACATGGTGGAGCTATCGTGCAAATGCTAGAGCCAATAACAAAGGTTGGCGTATAGATTACAATATGGTTTCTCAGCCTTTAAAACAGCACATAAAACGTGCTGTTATACTGCCAGCAGCCGTCCATAGTGATCATTGCCCTCATATGGTAGAGCTGGCTTTTTAAAAAAAGCTTTGTTCTACTTTTGATTTTTACCGTAATTAATAATTTGACGCTGTTCTAACAGCACATTTTCATGAAATACACCACCCTTACCAACACCAATATTAAGGTCAGTAAAATTTGTTTAGGAACCATGACCTTTGGTCGTCAAAACACACAAGACCAGGCGCACCAACAGATGGCTTATGCCCTTGATAAAGGCGTTAATTTTTTTGATACCGCAGAAATGTATGCGGTTCCTTATACCCCAAAAACACAAGGCCTCACAGAGCAGTACATTGGCAATTGGTTTGCCAAAAACAAAAACAGAGATAAGGTAGTTTTAGCCTCTAAGATAACAGGGAGTGGCCGTGGTATATTTAATTCAATGCGCGAAAATCTTGATTTTAGTAAAGCCTCCCTAGATGATGCGCTAGATAAAACCTTAGCGCGTTTGCAGACAGATTATCTAGATCTATATCAATTACATTGGCCAGAAAGAGCGGTAAATATTTTTGGAGTTCGGGAGTATAGTCACAGCGCAAATGAACAGTGGGAAGATAATATAGGAGAAATTTTAAACCGCCTGGAGAGCTATGTTAAAGCCGGGAAAGTTCGTCACATCGGCCTTAGTAATGAAACGCCTTTTGGCGCGATGCGTTACATGGAAGAGCACAGAAAAGGGAAACTTAAAATGGTGTCTATCCAAAATGCCTATAGTTTATTACAGCGCAGAGATGAGATAGGACTTACAGAAGTATTACACATGGAAAATATAGGATATTTAGCGTATTCTCCTCTTGCATTTGGCATGTTGTCTGGCAAGTATTTGGACGGAAAAAAACCAGAAGGAGCAAGAGTTACCCTGTTTCCAAATTACTCTAGGTATCATAGCGAGGGCTGTGTTAAAGCAACTCAGGCCTATGATGCTATTGCAAAAAAACATGGCCTCTCCCTCTCTCAAATGGCCTTGTCTTTTGTAAATGACAGGCCCTTTGTAACTAGTACCATTATTGGCGCTACAAGCATCCCGCAGCTATCAGAAAATATAGAGAGTATCCATCTTACCTTGTCTGCAGAAATAGTAAAAGAAATACAACAGGTGCAGCAAGCAATGCCTAATCCTGCTCCTTAGTTGGGGTTGTTATAGCTATTTTTTTTATAGTGTATTAGGCAAATAGATGTTTTACCACATCGTGTACTTTCCCTAATTTAATAATTTGTATGCCATAGGTTTGTTTGGGAAGCTTACAGTATTTGGAGATAACGATGCTTTCAAAACCTAATTTCTCTGCCTCTAAGATACGCTGCTCAACTCTATTTACAGGGCGCACTTCACCGGCTAGGCCAATTTCGGCAGCAAAACACATGGTTTTGTCTATGGTGATATCTACATTACTGGAGAGTACTGCCGCTACAACTGCTAGGTCAATGGCGGGATCATCAACAGAGATACCTCCGGTAATATTTAAAAAGACATCTTTGGCTCCAAGTTTAAAGCCTGCTCTTTTTTCAAGAACGGCCAAAATCATGTTAAGACGTTTGGCATTATAGCCAGTAGCACTTCTTTGAGGAGTCCCGTATACAGCCGTAGACACTAAGGCTTGAATTTCTATGAGCAGCGGTCTCATCCCTTCAAGGGTAGATGCAATTGCTGTTCCGCTGAGTTCTTCCTCGTTTTTGGACAGTAGTATCTCTGAGGGGTTTGAAACTTCCCGAAGCCCACTACCTTGCATTTCGTAAATGCCTATTTCATTGGTACTTCCAAAACGATTTTTATTGGCCCTAAGAATTCTGTAAATATGATTGCGGTCTCCTTCAAACTGAAGTACCGTATCTACCATGTGTTCTAAAATTTTAGGTCCTGCAATATTTCCGTCTTTGGTGATGTGACCAATAAGGATAACAGGGGTTGCCGTTTCTTTAGCAAATTTTATTAGCTCTGTTGTGGTTTCTCGTATCTGGGAGATACTTCCAGGGCTACTTTCTATATGATCTGTATGCAAGGTCTGGATAGAGTCTATCACTACAATATCTGGCTGCATTTGTGCAATGTTTCGAAAAATATGCTGGGTTTTCGTTTCTGTTAAAATATAACAGTGCTCACTGTTGGGGTGTATTCTTTGGGCGCGCATTTTAATTTGCTGCGCACTTTCTTCTCCTGAAACATAGAGCGTTTTGTAAGGTAATTGTAATGCTATTTGCAGCATCAAGGTGCTTTTTCCTATTCCGGGCTCGCCTCCTAAAAGGGTAAGGCTGCCAGGCACAAGCCCGCCTCCCAGCACGCGGTTTAACTCCTTGTTTTTGGTGTTTATTCTAGCCTCTGCATTGGTAGAGATTTCAGAAACCTTTTGAGGTTTGGAGGCTCTTATTGTAGCGGATGCATTTGTTTGTGAAATATCCCAGGTTGCTTTTTCTGCTTTCTGAATGACCTCTTCTGCAATGGTGTTCCATTGTTTACAAGAGGTACATTGCCCTTGCCACTTGGCAGATTGTGCCCCGCAATTTTGACAGAAAAAAGTAGTTTTTGTTTTAGCCATTGTTAGCTATAAAAATAGTGATAATCTTGATATTTGATTTATAACAGCAATAAAGTAGTTAACAATTAAGGCTGTTTTTTAGTACCCAAAGTCCTCTTTGATTTTGGCTGCCTTATCCAGCATCACATCTAGGGTTATAAAACCGACCTCTTCTTTATCAAAAGCTCCTTGGAAAACTCGCATTGCTTTTTTAGGCTCTCCTACTTCCTCATAGTAACGCCCCAAGTAATATGGCCCTAATACAGTTTCTGGATACTCTCTTTTTGCCATTTCTGCAATAATTTTGAGTGACTCCCATTGTTTTTGTTTTTCGGCTGCTTTGGTGGTGGCTATGTAGTCATTAACCCGTATGGGATCATCAATACCAAAAAGATCTTTAATAGTTTTGTATTTATCAATTAGGTAATCACTAATAGGAGTTTTTATAGTTAGTAAAACCGTGTTGTATTCTTCTCTACTTATTGGGCGGTAGATAGCAAACATTTTCTCTAGCGCTACAGGGATACCACGGGCTACCAAAGAGTAATGGGTGGCGCCTTGAAAATTGTCATAGTAGTAATTAAAATTTGGTATATCTATTAATTTTAAGGCGTTGTTTAATGCCTCTGCGTCTTGGGTTAACTCTTTAATATCATCGGTTGCCGTGGCCAAATAGTAAAAAATCTCTGTGGTGATTTTTGGAATTCTTCCTGCCATACGTGTGGTGGCGTTTGGAGACAGCTCTGGGCTTAGAGCGATATATCCATTAAAAAGAGGTGGGCTTTTATAGAGATAAAAGTTTAAAAAGTTTGCTGTAAAATCATGGCCAACACCTACAACAAATTTTGCGGTGCGGTAGCTTTCATCAATGTATGGTAAAAGCTCTAGGCCAAGAAATTCAAAAAAGTCTGCACCTTTTTCTGAGGGGAGGTAATTACCCTGATCGTAATTACAATCATCAAAGCGTGTTCTGGCTTGCATGACACCAACTATAATAGATTCTGGCATGTCCTCCCAGTAGCTAAAGTAATCAACATTACCTGCAACGGGCTCAAACAGATAGTCTGCATCAAGGACAATAATAACAGGATATACTTTATCTGTGTTTGTATCGTAATTGCGTGGTAGCTGAATTTTTAATCTTCTAGTTTCTTGGAGTCTCTCACTATTAAACTCCTCATAGATTACTTGCGCATTTGCAAGAAAACTAAACGTTAGAAAAGCCAAAAGTAGGATTGTTTTTTTCATGTCTGAAATTTTAGGATAGCCGAAAGATACTCAAATTTTAAAATGTGCTGCGGCTTATCAAAACTAACAATTATTTGTTTTTATTGTACACCGGCAAAAATAATAATGACCCAACACCAATAACAATGATGGAAGTGATACTAGATGTCCAGACAATCCAACCAAATGCGGTGCCAACGGTAAAATCAATATTAAATAACACTAAAACACCCGCAATTGCAGCAGGGTAGGTTCCAAAGCCACTGTTGGTAAATGCAAAGGTAAAACTCCCAACTACAAAGGCAATTAAAATGGTACCAAAGCCTATGTCTGAAGTTTCTGGCAAGGCTTGTGTGGCGGTGTAAAAAGAGAGTAGGTACAGCCCCCAAATTAAAAAAGTGTGCGCTATAAAGAGCCCTTTCTTTTTCATGGTAACAATACTTAGCACCCCGTCTTTTAGACCTAGAATAAAGGTCTTAATTTTTGAATTTGCTTTAGACCTAGAAAATTTCAGAAATAAAAATACGAAAATTCCAAGGCCCACAACAGCTATTACAATAGTGTTTAAAATAGAGGGTGGAATTTTATCTAAGACATAGCTATACAGTATGTCAAATTTTAAAGCCAAGGCCACAAAGATGAATACTACCAATAAAATAAGATCTACAACCCGTTCGCTAATGATGGTTCCAAAACCGGCAGAAAAAGGAATTTTCTCATACTTATCGAGCACAATACCCCTAGAGACTTCTCCACTTTTGGGAATAAAAACATTCATCAAATAAGCAACAGATACTGCCATAAAATTATTTGCTAGTTTTGGTTTATAGCCAAGTGGTTCTAGCATAAAAGACCACCTATGAGCTCTTGATATATGGCTTAAAAGACTAAGACCAACAGAGGCTGCAATAATCCAATAGTTAGCATTTTTTATGTGTCCTGTTAGTTCTTTGAGTTGCAATGGGGTAAACTTGTTGTATATATACCATATCAAAAAAGCACCCAGGCCAAGTGGGATTATAATTTTTACAATTTTTATGAGGGTTTTTTTCAAGTTAAAGAAGTAAATTATCTTGGTTAGGAAACACAAGTGAGGGCTTAAATGTTTTTGCCTCTTCTTGAGATAGTATGGCGTAGGTAATTAAAATTAGGATATCGCCTTTAGACACCTTTCTTGCGGCTGCTCCGTTTAGGGTGATTTCTCCACTTCCTCTTGGCCCGGGAATGGCATAGGTTTCTAGGCGCTCCCCATTGTTGTTGTTTACTACCTGCACTTTTTCTCCCTCTACAATATTAGCAGCGTCAAGAAGATCCTTGTCTATGGTTATACTCCCAATATAATTGAGTTCTGCACCGGTTACTTTAACCCTGTGAATTTTAGATTTTACTACGTGTATTAACATACTGGCAAAGATATATGAAATTAAGATGCATGAATTCTTAAGTGAAAGAAAATTAACTCAGTTTTTGGTTGTCTATCAAACGAACCTCTCCCACAAATGCTGCAATAAAGCAACGGTAAGAAACTCCTTTTCGTTTACGGCGAACGGTTTTTAAGGTTTTTTCATTTGCAATTTCAAAATATTCTAGGCTAAGGCTGCTATCTTTAAAACAATTTGCCACCATGGTGTTTATTTGTGAAATTGATTTTTCATGAAAATACTTGGCTGCTAATTTTAAACTTTTATTAATAATTGCTGCGGCTTCTAATTCTTGGGGGTTCAATCGTTTGTTTCTTGAGCTCATAGCAAGATGGCTAGGCTCTCTTACAATAGGGCAGCCAATAATTTCGACAGGCAATTTTTCTATGGCAGTCATTTTTTTTACAATTTGTAATTGCTGAAAATCTTTCTCTCCAAAATAGGCTTTGTTAGGCTGTACGGCTTTAAATAGTAATGACACCACAGTGCCTACACCATTAAAATGACCTTGTCTGTGCTTGCCTTCCATTTCTCTTTCAATACCACCAAAGTTGTAATTTTTGGAGGCAATGTTGTTGCTATAAAGCTCGTTAGCCTCTGGCGCATAGACCACTACATTTGCTTGTAACGTTTTTAAAAGAGTTACGTCTTTGTGGAGTGTGCGGGGGTAGTTTATAAGATCACCTTGATTGTTGAATTGAGTTGGATTCACAAAGATGCTTACCACTACTAGGTCATTGTCTTTTAAAGCTTGGCTTACCAAAGACAAATGACCTTTATGAAGGGCTCCCATGGTTGGCACAAGCCCAATTTTTTTAGAATTCCTGTATGGATTTAATGCGGCAGTTAAGGTTTTGTTTTCTGTAAAGACTTCCATAGTTGATTTTTAAACTCAAAGCAAAATTAAGATATTGAAACTAAGTCTGCATAAATTTTCGTAATTTTGTGCGTTTTACACATAATACATAAAAGCAAAGATTTTATGAAAGATAAGAGAGTGTTATATGTTTCCTCAGAAGTAATCCCATACCTGCCAGAAACAGAGATTTCATCCATGTCGTTTGAAGCTCCAAAAATGGTAAATAATAACGGTGGTCAAATACGAATATTTATGCCTCGTTATGGTAATATAAACGAACGAAGACACCAATTACATGAAGTAATTCGTTTGTCTGGAATGAACCTTGTTATCAACGATTTAGATATGCCACTTATAATTAAAGTAGCCTCTATTCCTAAAGAGCGTATGCAGGTTTACTTTATTGACAACGAAGATTATTTTAAACGCAAGGCAACCTTTGCAGACGAAGAAGGAAACTTTTTTAAAGACAATGATGAGCGTGCTATCTTTTTTGCCAAAGGTGTTATTGAAACTGTAAAAAAATTAAATTGGTCTCCAGATATTATTCATGTTCATGGATGGTTGGCTTCTTTTTTACCTCTTTACCTAAGAAACTACTACGGAAATGAGCCTTTGTTTGAGAATAGTAAGATTGTAACTTCTGTATACAACCAAGGTTTTAACGGAACTCTGAATGCTGAGGTTTCTAATAAAATCAAATTTGATGCAATAGATGACCAGGCCTTAACCCACTTAGATAATCCTACTTTTGAAAATGTAATGAAAGTCGCTATCAATAACTCAGATGCGGTTATTATTGGTTCAGAAGATATTTCAAAAGAACTAGAAACATACATAGAGGGATTAGATAAACCGGTACTTGCCTTCCAGCAAATGGAAGACATGGAACGAGAATATTTAGAATTTTATCAAACAAAAGTATTAGAGCAGTAACATACTTTTAGAATTAGCGTATGAAGATTAATAATGCATTACCAAAGCTTTTGGTAGTATTGCTCGCCATTGTACTAATGGCATCTTGTGAAGAAGAAATAGGAACCATAGGTTCTGAGGTTATTGGAGATCAAGACGTAAATGCAACCCTAGATATCACCTCAACAATACGGTCTTACAGCAAAGAATTTCAGGCTGTTCAAACCAACGGTTTGCAGATAAACCAACTCGGTATTTACAATGACCCTGTGTACGGAATGTCTAAGGTGAATTTGCTTGCCCAAGTAGCACTTGAAACTCCAAATCCTATTATTGATAAGTTGCCACAGCTAGACAGTGTTGTTTTATATATACCTTATTTTAGCGAGCAAATTACAGATGAATTGGGTGAGTCAAGCTATGAGTTAGACTCTATTTATGGGAACACCCCTATGAATATTTCTATTTTTGAGTCAAATTACTTTTTGAGAGATTTTGATCCAAATTCTGGTTTTGAGGACGTCCAAGGGTATTTCAGTAATCAAAACAATTTGTTTGAAAGCTTCAAGGGAGAATTAATTTATTCAATCACAGATTTTTTACCTTCTTCTGAAAGCTATACAGAAACTATATTTGCGCAAGATGACGCTGGAGAAGACACCTCTGAGAATAGCGTTGTAGCTCCCGGGATTCGCGTTAAACTTCCCGAGGCGTTTTTTAAAGACAAGATTTTGAATATGGAGGGCACTCCAGAGCTTTTAAATAATAACAACTTTAGAGAGTATTTTAGAGGGATGTTTTTTGAAGTGAATGGGACAGACACAAACCTTTTAAAGTTTGACATGACTGCCGCTACCATTGATATTTATTTTACATCACAATTTGATATTCCAGATGTAGAAGTCTCTGGTGGAGCTATTTTAGATCCACCAACTAGACAGGAGAAAAAAATTACCTTACTTTTTGACGCCATAAACGTTAATGTATTTGAAAATGATTTGAATGGTCAAATACAAAGTGAGCTACTTAGCCAAGATCAGCAAAACGGAGAGGATAAACTATATGTAAGAGGAGGAGAGGGTATTACAGCCGTTGTAAGCTTATTTGGCGATGATAATGACGGCAATGGAGTTGCCGATGAACTAGACGAAATACGTCAAAACAATTGGCTTATTAACGAAGCCAACCTTATTTTTTATGTAGATAAAGACGCCATTACCGATGACCTAAAAGAACCTGAAAGGCTTATTTTATATGATATCGATAACGGCAGGTTGCTCACAGATTATAATTTAGACACCACCTCTGGAGTGTCTGAGCAAGTAGATGCTTACACAACACATTTAGGCCGCCTGGTAAGAGACAGTGATGGCAAGGGTGATTATTATAAGCTTAGAATCACAAACCACTTGAGTAGCCTTATACACCAAGATTCTACCAATGTGAAACTTGGAGTGATAGTTTCTCAAAACGTGGCTGTGCCAAATTTTCAAGATGTGCTAAATACCATCTCCCCAACCAGAAATTACACCGAGCAGGTTCCATCTAGTAGTGTTATGAGTCATCAGGGCACAATTTTACATGGAAATACTTCAGCAGATCTTGCAAAAAGATTAAAGCTTCAAATTTATTATACAGATTCAAATTAAAATTTATGTGCGGAATAGTAGGATATATAGGCCATAGAGAGGCATACCCAATAATTATTAACGGTTTAAAACGCCTTGAGTACAGAGGCTATGATAGTGCAGGAATTGCACTTTACGATGGCGCTAAAATACAGCTGGCCAAAACCAAAGGAAAAGTGGTAGATCTTGAAGCCCAGGTTGCCAAAGATATAACTACAAAAGGAAGCCTTGGTATAGGTCATACCCGTTGGGCAACTCACGGAGTTCCTAATGATGTAAACTCACACCCACACTATTCTAATAGTGGTGATTTGGTCATTATACACAATGGTATTATAGAAAACTATTCTTCTATAAAAAAAGAATTAATTAAAAGAGGGTATGTGTTCCATTCAGACACAGACACAGAGGTACTGGTAAACCTTATTGAAGAAATAAAAAAGAAAGAAGGCGTTAAACTGGGTAAGGCGGTACAAATTGCATTAAACCAAGTTGTTGGGGCCTATGCTATTGCTGTTTTTGATCAAAAAAAACCCAATGAAATTGTTGTTGCAAAACTAGGAAGTCCTTTGGCTATTGGTGTTGGTGAGGATGAGTTTTTTATAGCAAGTGATGCCTCTCCATTTATTGAATTTACCAATAATGCTATTTATTTAGAGGATGAGCAGATGGCGGTTATTCGTCTTGGAAGAGAAATTAGAATTAGAAAAATCAAGAGTGACAAAAGGATTAAACCTTTTGTACAGGAACTAAAATTAAATATTGAGCAAATAGAAAAAGGAGGCTACGATCACTTTATGTTAAAAGAGATTTATGAGCAGCCTGCTGTAATAAAAGACACTTTCAGAGGAAGATTGCTTGCAGACCAAGGAATCATTAAACTAGGAGGCTTAGAGGAGTTCATACCTAAGTTTGTAAATGCAGACAGAATAATTATTGTGGCCTGTGGTACTTCTTGGCATGCAGGGTTGGTGGCAGAGTACACTTTTGAAGATTGGGCACGCATACCCGTTGAGGTAGAATACGCAAGTGAGTTTAGATACCGCAACCCGGTTATTACAGAAAAAGATGTTGTCATTGCCATTTCTCAAAGTGGAGAAACAGCAGATACACTTGCTGCTATAAAACTTGCCAAAGAAAAAGGCGCTTTTGTATATGGTATTTGTAATGTTGTTGGATCTACCATATCTAGAGAAACACACTCTGGAACCTACACACATGCTGGGCCAGAAATTGGGGTAGCATCAACAAAGGCATTTACAACTCAAATTACAGTACTTACCATGATTGCCTTAAAGCTGGCGCAAGTCAAAGGCACGATTTCTAAGTCAGACTATATGATGCATCTTAGGGAGTTGGATACCATTCCTACCCATGTTGCTAAGGCGCTGGAGAGTAATGATGAAATTAAAGAAATTGCAAAGGTGTTTAAAGACTCACCAAACTTCTTATATCTAGGTAGAGGATACAATTTCCCGGTTGCTTTAGAGGGTGCATTGAAGCTTAAAGAGATTTCTTACATACACGCAGAAGGATATCCAGCCGCAGAAATGAAGCATGGCCCAATTGCACTTATTGATGAGCAAATGCCAATTGTGGTAGTTGCTATTAATAGCAATCATTACGGTAAAGTGGTGAGCAATATTGAAGAAATTAAAGCAAGAAAAGGAAAGATAATTGCGGTGGTTACCCAAGGAGATACTGTGGTAAGAGAATTGGCAGATTATGTAATGGAAGTACCGCCAACTCCTGAGACGCTCACGCCACTTGTAACAACGATACCCTTGCAATTACTATCGTACCATATTGCTGTGATGCTTAACAGAAATGTGGATCAGCCAAGAAACTTGGCCAAGAGTGTTACAGTAGAGTAACCCATAAATTAATTTTTATTATAGAGGCTTTTGTTGATTTCAGCAAGAGCCTCTTTTTCGTTACCCCAACCCTCAACATACAGGCTGTCTTTTTGGTCATAATTAGAAAACCACATGCGTATCATCTCTTTAGCCTTTGGATATCTTTTGTTAAAATCATCAAAAGTTTTAGGATCCATAACCTGAAGCTCTTTTCTAAGGGGTATGGCTATGATTTTATAATCTAATTCCTGGTTGTCAATGAGTTTTAAAATACCAATGGGTAAGATTTCTACAATAGTGCCTGTTGGCATGTTTTCTGCAATAACAAGAACATCCAGCGCATCTGCATCACCTCCTTTATCTGGGTCTGAATAGGTTGAGGGAATAAAACCGTAATTTCCAGGATAAGGCAAAAAGTCAATAATTCTATCTACGCCATTTTTTTTGTCAATCTCAAAAAGCATGGAGCGAGTGTTGTATTCAATTTTTTTATTTGTTCCTGCCGGTATTTCTACCACCGCTTGTAGGATGTTATTCTTTGAGAAAGTTGGGGTATCATAGATGTCCTTTTTATTGGAACAACTAACTAGTAAAAACCCCGCTATATAAAATGATAAAATCCTCATGTAAT
This sequence comes from uncultured Flavobacteriaceae bacterium, assembly GCA_913060785.1. Taxonomy (GTDB): domain Bacteria; phylum Bacteroidota; class Bacteroidia; order Flavobacteriales; family Flavobacteriaceae; genus Patiriisocius. The sequence goes on from CAJXUG010000002.1 coordinate 19,879, forward strand.
AATCGTATTAAATTAATTGTATACGGTTTCAATACCCGTTACATATTTCGAGTTTTTTGATAATCTAGCACTAAAGTGCTGGCTTACCTCCCTGCTTTGTGTGTCTTGAGGGAGTGCATATTTAAACTCTAAAACGATGTCATCTGTGGTGATTTTACTAGTGGCAAAATTGAAGGTGTTTGGATTGTAAAAGCACATGTTGTAATCTATAGTTATTCTATATTTCTTACAATTAGACAAAAAATACCTGCGCTCATAGCTATTAAAGATAGCCGGTTGTGTACTCTTGAGTTTTGTTGCTAAAATAAGATTGTTTTGATCCTCCATTGTTTGTTGAAGGGTTTCTTGAATTTCCTTTAAACTATGGTTTTTTAGTGAAAACTGTGTGTCTTTCATTTTAAAAGAATACTTATCTCCAACTTCTCCCATCTTTTTTTTTATTTCAAAAGTTGGGCTAACTATTTCAGAAAAAACATCGTTATACCACCGTAATCTATATTTTTCTCGCTCTCCATCACCAGAGACATTTTGTTTGTAAAATGTAAGGTCGTGATCATCAAAGTAAATGTTATTTATACTTCTTCGGTGATACACCTCTTTAAAACAAAAAGGATTTGTAAGAATTTCTGTTTGAATTAGGTCTTCAGCCCGGGTGTTCTTGTAGATAAATTTTCTCTCAAACCTGAACGAATTTTGCTCCTTTAAATCTGCTTGTTTACTTGCTGCTTTTCCCATACTCTGCTCCATACATTTGTTCAATTACTTTGCTAGAAATTGTAGGCATTTTTTCGTTATTTATTGTTAACCTACAGCCAGATTCAATTAAAAAATCAGTTTCATTGTTTACTTGAGAAAAACCAGAGATATCAATGGAGGCTTTTCCGTATTCAGATTTTTTCTGAAAAGACGAAAAACCTAATCTTGTGTTTTCTATGAGCACGTCTTTTAATAGCACTCTAGATAAGTCTTTACTAACAATACCTATTTCTCCGTCAAATACTTGAATAGATTCTCCGGTAATAACACTTGCCTCTCCTGCACTTATGGCCTTGTCTAAAGGGTTTTTTATAAGCACGTCACGCAGCGTTAGTTGAGATCCAGAAACATCAATTGCATCGTTTCCAGCATTATAAAATTGGCAATCAGTTATTGTTCCTGCCACAAAATCTCCGTCAAAAGAATCTGAGAACGTGTTTTGAAAACGGGTAGAACTCATTGTAAATTGAGACCTAATTATATTAAGACCATCCTCACAACGATTATTTTTAAAAACACAATTTGAAATTGTAACATCACTTTCGTTAAAATTTATTGCCCCAGAGACACTCCAAATTTCATTGTTTGGATTGGATAGGTTATCAAAGGTGCAATAGGCTATTTCAGACCTAGATTTTGCATCGTTTACAAAAATGCCACCTCCCGTACTTGTGTCAGAAAAAAAAGCAATAGGCTCCTGTTTTGTTCCTTTTGCTATAAGGGTACTTTGAGAAATTATAGAAGCATTTTCGGTGAGGTTTAGCCTAAATCCAGGGGCAATTATCACCACTTTGTCTTTAGGTATTTTGATGGTCTGAGAAAGTGTGTAACTTCCTTTTTTAAACAGGACAGCATTGCTGTTTTTTTGTACCTCAACAAACTCAAAATCTGTATAATTAACACTGTGTTTTTCACGATATGTTGAAATGCTCTGATCTAGATTTTGACTTGTGGCTATCTTGCCAATTTGAGTTATATATTGAAATCCAATCCCTTCTATTTCACCTGTAATTCTTAGCTTTTCAATGTCTTTAGGATAGGTAAAGCCCCCTTTTTTGTTTTTTTTTGAAACAAAAGCGTTGTTAAAATATTTGTCTAAATCAATCTTAATAATTTTTTTCTCCTTTGGTTTGAGCTTGATTGTGTTTTTTTCTAAAACATCTAATTTTTTCCCTTTCAAGTCCTCAAGACCATTTATAGTAGCATAAAAGTTGTTTAGGTTATTGACCTCCAGAAAGATTGCATCGTTTTTTACTTCAATAAAATCAACAAGTACAAAGTCTCTTGGAAATAGTATTTTTTTAATAACATTGCTGTTGTATTCTAGGGTTTTAATATCAAAATTAAATTGAGGATAGGTCTCTCTAAAGGCCTCAGTAATTTGATTTAGACGATTTCCATGAGACCTAATAATCTCATCAATGTAGCCTTGGCTAGATATCAATTTAAGTTTTTCTGCTAATTTTGTGGTGTAAATAGGGTCATTTTCAGAGAAAGGATAATTTAATAATTCTCCAATTTTATTTCCAGACACAGAGTCAAAAGAAATAGGTTCTAGTTTATTTGTGATAGGGTTGTAGTAAATTCTTAGGTTATGCCACACAAGGCCATGATCTCCTCCAAACAAATTACACAAAGCGACATAGGTTGTAAGTTTTTCTATGTCAAACACTTCAGAAATTTTATAGGCTCCACTTTTTAAACCTTCAAGTAGTTCTTTGGCAACAATAAATTGTTTTTTTAATTTTGGGTTGGTCAAAACCTTGTTTTCATTGTATACTTTTATTTTTGCCGATTCCATATAAGAACGATTTCCAATTAAAGGAAATTGTTCAAAACCTAAGGAGCTATTGTGTTGTTTGTCTTTCCATAGCATAGACTCATCAAAAGCAATAATAATCCCTTCTCTTTTTTGATTGTTCTCAATTAGTATTTTATCAAAAGATTCTTCCAGGGCCATAAGTTTATTATCTATATAAGCCACCGCATTTTTGTTTTCAATGTATTGTTTGAAATAGACAAAATCATACCGTAGGCCAATAATCCCCTCGTCTTTAATAACTTTATTAAAGAGCCACTCCCATTGGTATTTTCTTGTTTCAGGGTGTTGAATGGAAAACTTGCGCATACCTAAAAGTGTTTTATCATCTTTGATGACAAACCTGTATGACCATTGCTCTTCTCGATTTAGATGGTCTATCCAATCTCCTTTGAGCCTAAAGGCTGTTTTTAATCTATCTTCTGAATCTAATTGTATTTCACCTTTTATAAAATCTTTATCTTCAGTGAGCAGGATTCCTTTTTGCAGGGCTTCGTTTCTTTTTGATCGTATTTTTTTAAATTTAGATTCTTTAGCATACGCAATAATAGTCTTGAAGCCAGATGCATCTGGCTGATTAGCGTTTTGAGGAACTAAAATTTTTGTAATACTTTTTCTAGTTTTATTCTCGTCTATGCGTAATTGTTTTAAATCCAGAGATCTTCCTTTTTTTCGGTGAAAGCGTCCTAGATTTATGTATTTTATTTCTTTAAACGGAATTACACCATCTTTAAAAGGCAATGATAGTAAGGGCTTTGTTAATAACACATATTGTTGCCCATCCACGTTTATTGTGTCTGTTAGTTTAGGAGCCTTAAAGGTCATGTTGTAAAACGGAGTCTTTATTGCCTTAGGGTCATTTAAAAAGATATGGATATACACCAAGTCATTTATTTCCCGAAACGAAAGAGGCGCCTTGTAGGCAAAGGTTATTTTTGGTACAATACCGTCTTGGGTGGCAAAAACAAATAGGTTTTCATCCTTGTATAAATAAGAGGTGTTAGATTTAATAAGGTTTGCAATATCAACAGAGCTTGTTTTTATAACGCTACGGTCATTTTGTTTTGCGACCTTCTGCTGGGTTTTTTTCGGCTTGTTTTCAATAGAAAAAACAAAACCCAACATTAAAACAATTGCTAAAGAAAAAGCAATGATTATATATGTTTTTGTGTTCGAAGATGTTTGTATTTGCATAGGTGCAATATTTGCGCTTTTTTAGATGGTATTATCTAAAAAGGTAATAGACATATCCTTATCAATTTCTTTTAGGTTTTGTTGTATAGTATTTAATTTTTCTAGGGATTTTACTTTCACCAAAAAGTTTAAATCCATTTCTTGTGCTGCATAATTAATTCGCTTGACCTCCACTTGTGAGGCATGTTGGTTTATGATTTCAGCAATTTTTTCTGTAGCGTTGGTTTGATTTTCTTGCTTAATTTGTGTGGTAATTAACAGGTTTTGAGTTAGGGTGTCTTTAAAAATGTTTTTTCTAAAAAGCACAATAATTAAAATCACCATAACTAGCCCAATAATAGTTGGGAGTAATTGGTTGGCTCCCATTCCCAGGCCTGTGGCAATAGCAATAAAAAAGTAGCCCAGCTCTTCGGGCTCTTTAATAGCTGTTCTAAACCTTACAATAGATAAGGCTCCAACAAGACCCAGAGATAATGCTAGCGATGATTTAACTATTGATATAATTATGAACGTTGTAAGACCAACAAGAATTAACACCTTGGCTAATTGTCCTCTGTTAGAGATTGAGTTTCCGAACTTTCTATATACTAATGATAGCACAAAAAGCAAACTAGCGCAAAGCACAATATTTATAATATAATTAGAAATTGAAAAGGTGTTGTCTATTGAAATCGAAAATTGACTTAGCAGCTCGTCCATAGGGTATTGGCTTTATATTGTTTTGACACAAACTTAACCATATATTAAGAATTCAACAATACATAACTATTTTAATTAGTTAGCCTAAAAAAACTTATTTTTAAACAGTGAAAATCATCAATCTTATTTCTGGACCAAGAAATCTATCTACGGCGCTCATGTATAGTTTTGCCCAAAACAAAACCGTAAAGGTATTAGATGAACCCTTTTACGGCTATTATTTGGCCAATGCAAATTTAAAAGTTACCCATCCAGGTAGTAAAGAAATTTTAAAGGCGCTTCCCCGTTCAAAAAACCAGGTGTTGGCTCAAATAGATGAGGTGTCAAAAACAAATAAATATGTTTTTATTAAAGGCATGGCACATCATTATCTATCTAAAGAGCCTGCTCATATTCTGCCTTGGAATAACGTGATACTCATCCGCCATCCAGAAAAACTATTAGCCTCCTTCTCTAAGGTTATTAAAAACCCAACCCTGGATGATATTGGCATTAAAAAAGCAGCAGAACTCTTTACGTATTTAAAAAACCAAGGCAAGACACCCATAGTTATAGATAGTGATCAGTTGTTAAAAAACCCTGAAGTGTATTTGCAGAAAATTTGTAAGACGCTGGATATTCCATTTACCAAAGATATGCTGTCCTGGCAAAAAGGAGGTGTCCAAGAGGATGGTATTTGGGCCCAGTATTGGTATGGAAATGTGCACAATTCAACGGGTTTTACAGTCCAAAAAACCAGCAATCAAGAAATGCCAGATAGCTTACAGATTGTTTTAGACCAGGCACTAATTCATTATACTATTTTAAAAAACCACATCCTAAAAAACGACTAGATGTTACAAAAAGCAAACCCGAAGAATGACCATATACAGGTCTATATTAAAGATAAATTGTATCCCCGCCACCAGGCAAAAGTGTCTGTTTTTGACAGCACAGTGCAAGGGGGTGATGCTGTTTGGGAGGGGTTGCGTGTCTACCCGCAGGGAATAGTATGTCTTGATAAGCATTTAACCCGCCTTCACCAAAGCGCTAAAACATTAGCTTTTACAGATATACCCTCTAAAGCAGAAATTAAAAAAGCCATCAAGCTAACCCTTGATGCCAATGCCATGGATGATAATACTCACATACGCCTCACACTCTCCAGGGGAGAGAAAATCACCAGCGGCATGGATCCTAGGTTAAACCAAAGCGGGTCTTGCTTAATTGTTTTGGCAGAGTGGAAACCCCTTGTGTATGACAACAATAGCGGTATTACCGTGCTAAGTACAAGCCAGCGTAGAAATGCGCCACAATTTTTGGATAGTAAAATACACCACAACAATTTACTCAATAACATTATTGCCAAAATACAAGCCAATGTTGCAGGTAAAGATGCAGGGCTAATGCTTGATGATCGCGGTTTTGTGGCCGAACTTAACGGCAGTAATGTTTTTATGATAAAACAAGGTAAGGTTTACACGCCTTTTGCACATGCCTGCCTTCCAGGAATTACTAGAAATACGGTAATGCAGCTTTGTCACGATCATGGTATATTACTCATAGAGGCAGACTTGTCATTAAGCGAATTTATTAACGCTGAAGGTGTTTTTGCAACGGGTACCATGGGTGAGTTAACTCCTATTGTAGAAATTGATGGTAGAGAAATTTCTAGAGATAGCAAACTTATGGACCAAGTACTAAAACTCTTTAAAAACAATGTTCGTGGTTTTTGCGAACCCCTTATTTAAATTTCAG
>CAJXUG010000003.1:0-25752 GCA_913060785.1 uncultured Flavobacteriaceae bacterium
ACCTACAACGGCAAACCCAAAATTAACATTAAATTTGAAAAATTCTCTTTTGATGAAACACGTTATTTAAACAGATACATAGATTACACGTATTTTAAAGAACATAAAATTAAAATCCAGAAGTTGTTTCGCCAAACAAACAACCCTTTAAGTATCATTACCCAAGAAGATGATAATGGTTTTGTGAATGTAGCAGATGGTTTTTCTTCTAACTACACCATAGAAATTATAGATTACCAAGGAAATCTAGCACACATCACCATTCCAGTAATAGGTAAAAAAGATAGCCTGGTTGTTAAAAAAGAAGTACCAAAAGACCTGCAATACATACCATCTGTGAGTTCTAGTTCTATCCAAAGAGGTGTTTTTACTGTAGATTTTCCAAAAAACGCACTATACCAAGGCAGTTACCTTGATATTAAAACATCTGGAGACACACTGCATTTGCATACAGATAATATACCTGTGCATAAAAACATTTCTATTAGCATGGATATTAGTAATTACAATACCTTAGATAAAAACAAACTCTATATTGCTAGAGAGGCCTATAAAAACAAATATTATTACACCACAACAAGAAGAGAAAACAACATCCTTACTGCAAAAACTAGAATTCTTGGGTCCTATACCCTTTTCATGGACACCATTGCCCCTACTATAAAGGCGGTTAATTTTACAGATGGAAAATGGATAAGCAACAACAAAACATTAAAAATAAAAATTGAAGACAGCCATAGTGGTATAAGCAGTTATAGAGCAACATTAAACGGCAGGTTTATATTGATGGAATATAATTATAAAAAAGACGTTTTAACCTATGACTTTAATGACAACATCGTCACTGATACTCAAAACAATTTAAGATTAATTGTAACCGATAATGTTGGAAATAGCAGTACATTTGAGGCTATATTTTTCAGAAAAAAACTTTAATATTCGCTTTTGAAAACACACATTAAACTTCTACTATTACTCTCCATTTTATATTCTAGTGCACTTTGGGCTCAAAAGGCAACAGTTAGGGGCGTTATACTTGATGTATTTGATGAGCCAATACCAAGTGTAAACATAACCTTTGGCAACACAGGGGCAATTTCTGATTTAGATGGGTATTATCTTATTGAAATTACCGCCAATGAGAATGTGCAAATAACTTATAGCCATATTGGTCATAAAAATGTACAAGCAACATTAAATCTATCAAACAACGAGGATTATGAATTAAATCCTGTCATGAAGACAGACATAGAACAAATTGCAACAGTGGTTATCTCAGGAAGAGAAAACAAACGCGTTGAAGGAATAACCACCCTAAGTCCAGAGGCTATAAGAAGAATGCCTTCTGCCATAAGTGGGGTTACAAGCCTACTTACATCATTGCCAGGTATAAACAGCAACAACGAGCTTAGTACTCAGTATGCTGTTCGTGGGGGTAACTATGATGAGAACTTAGTATATGTAAATGAAATTGAGGTGTACAGGCCTTTTTTAATTAGGAGTGGACAACAGGAAGGGTTAAGTTTTGTGAATGATGACCTTACCTCTAGTGTAGATTTCTCTGCGGGTGGTTTTCAGGCAAAATTTGGTGACAAACTCTCCTCTGTACTAGATATAACTTACAGAAAACCTACAGAGATGCAAGCAAGTCTAGACGCTAGTTTACTTGGGGTTAGTGTTTCAGCAGGTGGCATTTCTGATGATGGTAAGTTTACCGGTATTGTGGGTTTACGCTATAGAGACAATAGTTTGTTTGTAAATGCTAAAGAGACTCAAACAAATTTTAAACCTACTTTTTTAGATGCTCAAACTTATCTTAGCTACAAGTTTAACAATAAACTTGAAATAGGTTTTTTAGGAAATGTTGCCATAAATAAATACAGCTATAAACCCCTAACAAGGCAAACCAATTTTGGAACCCTTGCAGATCCAGTTGCCCTTTTAGTATTTTATGAAGGTCAAGAAGAAGATAAGTATGACACCTATTTTGGAGCCTTGAAAGCAACCTACGTGGCCTCCCAAAACTATACTGCAAAATTTATTGGATCTATATATCAAACCCAAGAACAAGAATACTTTGATATTTTAGCCCAATACAGATTAGGAGAGGTAGACACTAGCATTGGAAGTGAAAACCTAGGAGATGTTACCTTTAGTGAAGGTATTGGCTCACAACTCACACATGCAAGAAATAACCTTGATGCCTTGATTGTAAATCTAGAACATAAAGGGAATGCTACTATTGGAGAAAATGAAATCGAATACGGTGTAAAATTTACCCATGAAGATATTAGAGACCGCGTGCAGGAATATGAGATTATAGATTCTGCAGGATTCTCAATAAGGCCACCTCTTGTAGATTTCGCAAACTTACAACCCTATGAGCCTTTCACATCTGAGATTGTTCCCTACACAAATATACGTGCCCAAAACGATGTGCAAATAAATAGACTTAGTGGTTACGGACAATGGAGTAGAAGAACAACTATTGGCAGTAGTGATCTCTGGCTAAATGCAGGTGTAAGAGCGCATAATTGGACTGTGAGTGGGCAAGACATACAAAGCATTACCCAAACAGTATTTAGTCCTAGAGGGCAAGTGAGTCTTAAACCCAGTTGGGATAGAGATATGCTTTTCAGGCTTTCGGGAGGTGTGTACCACCAACCCCCTTTTTATAGAGAATTAAGAGATTCTACAGGAACCGTAAGACCTGGTGTGAAGGCGCAAAAATCTATTCATATTGTTCTAGGTAATGATTACAGTTTTAGTTTGTGGGATAGACCATTTACCCTAAACTCTGAAGTATATTACAAGAAACTCACAAATGTAAACCCTTACACCCTAGATAATGTTAGAATACGCTATAGAGCCTCAAACAACGCTGTTGCATATGCCTATGGATTAGATTTGCGTTTGGCAGGAGAGTTTGTTCCTGGAACAGAAAGCTGGATTAGCCTTGGGTATTTAAAAACAGAAGAAAACATAGACGACAAAGGATACATCTTTAGACCTACAGATCAACGATTAAAAATAGGAATGCTGTTTCAAGATTATGTCAAGGTGGTCCCAAATTTAAAAGGGTACTTAAACTTGCAATACAACACAGGGCTTCCAGGAGGCTCCCCTAGCTACGCAGACCCTTATAATTTTCAAGAACGCTTGCCAGATTACAAAAGAGTAGATCTGGGAGTATCTTATGTACTTATTGATGCAACAAGACCAAAAGAAGAAGGTGTTTTTAAATACTTCAAAGAACTCACTCTTGGCGCAGAGATTTTCAACATTTTTGATGTACAAAACTCTATATCAAATACATTTGTAAGAGATGTTTACACCAAGGTACAATACTCCATACCCAACTACTTATCACCAAGGGTTTTTAATGTACGTTTAACCGCTAAATTTTAAAGGATGCATATTGCAAAAAGATTTGGTTTTTATGGTTTTGGATTTATCATTGGCCTACTGCTGTTATTTTTCTTTTTAAACGGGAAAAAAGCAGGCTGTGATTATGGTCCAGATGCACGTACTTTAAAAAATATTAAAATCAAACAAAGAGTATTTTCTACACAAAGTCTTCAAGATTTGAAACAAAACAATCTTGACACCTCTGCTGTATCTTCTTTACTAAGATTTGGAGATGTTAATTTTGGAGAAAGCAATACAAAATTAGATTCCTGTAAGGTATATGTTATTGAAGGCTTTGTTAAGAATACAAACTTAAAGATGAAGGTCCAAAATTGTGACAAAACTGCTACAATAACTTCTATAATATTACAATAACAGGGCTTCGAGCTTTAGATTGTTGTCAGGCAAGGTAAATGTGTAATCAAAACAAATACACATATTAGTCAGAAAAATGTATAATAAACTAGCCCATTGTGTTATCTATGGGCATTTTTTTGTACCATTATAAAAAGTCAAATAAAAAACAATGCATTTACAAAACCCACACAGAAACCCTTACAACTTTGAGTTGCTAATCCAAGCCAATGAAGAATTGGAAGCGTTTGTGTTTACCAACGAGCATGAAATTCAAACGATTGATTTTGCAAATCCAAAAGGGGTATTTCAGCTAAATAAAGCGTTGTTATTACAACATTACAGACTAGATCATTATCAGCTGCCTATCGGGCATTTATGTCCTGCAGTACCTGGAAGGGCAGATTACTTATGCCATGTGAAAACATTGCTTGATGAGCACTCACCTGAAAGCAATGACAATACAAGCTATAGGGTCTTAGATATAGGAGCAGGTGCAAACTGCATCTACCCTATTATAGGAGCCCAACTTTTTAATTGGCAAATGGTAGGTGCAGATATACATAGTGATGCTGTTGCTTCTGCCAAAGAAATTGTTGCAGCAACAAAGGGATTAAAAAACAATATTGAAATAAGACATCAAAAAGATAATGCAAATATTTTTACTGGTATTATAAAAGAAGATGAGTATTTTGATGTTACCATATGTAACCCGCCATTTCATACAAGCGAGATTGAGGCAAACAAAGGAACCATGCGCAAACTAGCTAACATATCAAAAGATAAAGATTACGCTTTTAGACAAGAGCTGGTGCAAAATTTTGGCGGAAAAGCAAATGAGCTTTGGTGTAACGGCGGTGAGGCTCTTTTTATAAAAAGAATGATTAAACAGAGTTTAAAACACAAACATCAAGTGGGTGTTTTTACAACACTAGTTTCAAACAAAGCGCACCTAAACAAACTATACAAACAATTAGACAAGGCAAAAGCAAGTCATAAAACAGTGGTGATGCATATAGGTAACAAAAATAGCAGGATGCTCGCTTGGAGTTTTGAAGACCAAAACCTTACAGAGGTTTAATACCTATTTAGGATTTTCTTCTGGTTTTCTCTTTTTTGAGTAACGTTAGCTCTCTACTGGTTTGTCCAGCGACAGAAGTATTCTCTTCAGCTCTACGGATTAAATAGGGCATAACATCTTTTACAGGTCCAAAAGGAATGTATTTTGCAACATTGTAACCTTGAGCAGCTAGATTATAGCTTATATGATCGCTCATGCCATATAATTGCCCAAACCATACTCTGGTGTCATTTTTTTGTAGGGCTTTGGATTTGAGTATCTCTAGGGCCATATAACTACTTTCCTCATTGTGGGTCCCAATAAATAAAGAGATATCCTCTAGATTGTCTAGTATATACTCCATAACAGCATTAAAATGGGTGTCAGTAGCTTGTTTGCTTTCGCAAATAGGTGTTGGATATCCTTTTTCTTGGGCACGAGTATTTTCTTTTTCCATATAGGCTCCCCTAACAACCTTAAAGCCTAATTTATAATTACCTGCTACGGCTTTTGCATGCTGCTCTTTTAAATAGTCTAAACGGTCCCAACGATAACATTGTAGTGTATTAAAGACAATGGCTTTCTCTGTATTGTATTTGGCCATCATAGCCTGGCATAGATCATCTGCAGCATCTTGCATCCAAGACTCTTCTCCATCTATAAGTAAAGAAATATCACAGCTATGAGCTGTTTTACAAACCGTTTCATACCTATCTTGTATAGACTGCCACTCTCCTTTTTCCTGGGTTGTTAATGGCTCATTTTCTGAAAGTTTTCTCCAAATTTCAAAACGACCAAAACCAGTGGGTTTAAATACAGAAAATGGCATTGCATCTTTGTTTTTGGCAAACTCTGTAAGCTCTAGTACCTTTTGCATGGTGGCATCAAATTGAGCCTTTTCTTGTTTTCCTTCTACAGAATAATCTAAAACAGAGCTTACCTTAGCACTGTATAAATTATCAACAACACCCATGCAATCTTTTTCATTTACCCCACCACAAAAATGGTCAAACACCGTTGAGCGTATTAGCCCTTCTACTGGTAAATTAAGATTCAGAGCAACTTTTGTAGCTACCGTTCCTATTTTTACCAAAGGCTCTTTAGAAATCATTTTAAATAAAAAATAAGCACGCTCTAACTCTGAGTCACTTTTTAATTTAAATGCAGTTTGTGTGTTGTCAAAAAGAGTGTTTAAGGCCATACTAAAAATTTCTCGTACAAATATAGTTAGTTTTGATGGTCGTTGAAATACAATGCTATAATTTTGTTATTCTAAGTTTGAATAATTTATAACGCGTAAAACAGCAAAAATTATAGAAACTGATAATACACTCACTACTATGGATAAACAGATTGTGACCCAACATACAGCTATATACTGCAATGATAACCCATGGTCATTGTTACGCACTGGTATTGAGAAATTAAACCCAACTAAGATTTTTATATTAGTAGACACCAATACCCATGAGCATTGTCATGAGCTATTTATAAAAAAATCTGGCATAAACACCCCTGTCGAAACCATTATTATGCCCAGTGGCGAGAAAAATAAAACAATTCATACCTGTATGGATATATGGACAACATTGTCAGAAAAAGGTGCAGACAGAAGTAGCCTGCTCATTAACCTTGGTGGTGGAGTTGTAACAGATTTGGGAGGCTTTGTTGCCTCTACATTTAAAAGAGGAATTGAGTTTGTAAACATCCCTACATCACTATTAGCAATGGTTGACGCATCCATTGGGGGTAAAAACGGGGTTGACTTAGGGATGCTTAAAAATCAGATAGGTGTCGTTAATAATCCTCGTTTTGTGATTGTTGACCCTACTTTTTTAAACACATTACCAAAGCAAGAAACCACCTCTGGATTTGCTGAAATGTTAAAACACGCCCTTATAGACAGCAAAGACTATTGGGAACAGCTTCAAGGTTTTGATATCACAAATCTAAAAAACACCCATAACTTAATCTGGAAATCTATAGAGATTAAAAACAATATTGTTACTCAAGACCCTACAGAATTGGGTGCGAGAAAAGTACTGAATTTCGGACATACACTTGGTCATGCCATTGAATCTTATTGCCTAGAGAGTAAAAGTAGGCCAACACTTCTTCACGGTGAAGCCGTTGCAATTGGTATTGTTTTAGCCACTTACATCTCAAGTACTCAAGTTGGGTTTGATAAAAACAAGCTAGCATCTGTTACTGCATTTATATTAACTAGTTTTAAAAAGCAGGCATTTAACAAGCAGGATATAGTATCAATCATTGCACTTTTAAAACACGACAAAAAAAATAAAGCAGGAGCTGTATTATTTGTACTACTAGAAGATTTTGGCAAAACTCACATCAATAAAGAAGTTCCCAACTCATTAATTAAGGAGGCCTTTGACTACTATGATACGTTTTAACTAACACAAAGCATCTTTAAACAAAAACCCCCACTATTTGTAATAGTGGGGGTTTTAAATATATGTTATCGTTTGTTACAATGCTCTAAATATAGAATGCATGAGTCTTTTTTTGTCATTGATACTTTCCTCTAATGAAATCATCGTCTCTGTTCTAGTAACTCCTTCTATGTCATCTAATTTGTATATGATTTCTTTTGCGTGGGTTGTATTCTTTGCTCTTATTTTACAAAAAATGTTGAATTTCCCAGTAGTTACATGGGCTACAGTAACATATGGGATTTCATTGATTCTTTCAAGTACAAACTGCGTTTGAGATGTTTTCAGCAGATAAATACCAACATACGCTATAAAAGAATACCCTAACTTGTTGTAGTCTAGGCGAAGTGAAGACCCGGTAATAATTCCAGCCTCCTCCATTTTTTTAACACGAACATGTACCGTTCCTGCCGAAATACCATGTTTTTTAGCAATATCTGTAAAGGGAGTTCTTGTGTTTTCAATAAGCATATCTAAAATGCTTTGATCTGTAGCGTCTAATTTAAACTTCATGTGGTATAATTTAACCACAAAGATAATATCCTAAATTAAAATAAAAACATATTTCAATGATAAATCAACATTAAATTTCGATTAATATCAAAAATCGTTGATATTTTTTTATCGATAACGATATTTTGGTGAGAATTCACTAATACCTTTCCGCCCTGTAAATCAAAGTATTGGTGACCAAAGACATCTTTATCTACCTCTATAGCATCAAGGTATAGCTCAAACACAATGTTTTGGTCATGTATTATTTCTTTGTATTGAAAGCTAATAGTCTGCAGGGTATCTTCTCCATCAACACGAACGTTATACAAAACTACATCTTTATATATTTTTTGATTTTCAGGAATATTAAAATACTCTTTGTAGTCCACATCATTGTTCTGAAAGGCTGCATCTAAGTCAAATAGTGCAATTAGAGCGTAAAACACGAATGATCTTGACTGCTCACGGCTGTAATCATCTTTAAAATGTCCAGCTTCAAACAAAATTGTTGGCACACCACTACTGGTGAAACTATCACCCACACAATGTTGATTGTACGTATCATCAAAACGTCCTATTTGATTATGGTGGTGGGCTTTAATGTAGTTTTTCATTTTAACAATAAGCCCCATTGCAACCTCTCTTGCAGGTGTTATAGCTTTTAAAATATCTGCAGAGGGCGCCAAAAAAGATAGTGTCGCTGGTTTTGGACCCTCAATCCCGAATATACTGCGCTGATCGTGCATGTTTAAACATAAATCTGGCTGCAGGGCATCAAAAATAGACTTTAATACCTTACTCTCTCGCTGTGAAAGCGCCTGAGCATCTCTGTTTAAATCAACACCGTTTGCATTTTCACGAGTATACAAGGCTGCTCCATCTGGATTTAAGATTGGTAGCACATAAAATGTATGTTTTGAAAGTAGGGTTTTTGTTGCTTGGTTATTTGAAGTGATGAACTTAAAAAAATCAAACAAAGCCTTTGTTGTAGTACTCTCATTGCCATGCATTTGTGACCAAATAAGCACTTTTTTACCCCCTTGACCAAAGCTAACTAGAGGAATCTCTACTCCATTTTCAGAAAATCCTGCAACAGAACTATTGAAAACTTCTCTGTAGTGGTCTAATATGGGTAGGATGTGGTTAATGGTAATGTAACGCCCCTTTAAACGGTCTTCAAAATTGCGTGTATACCAAGAAGTAATTTGCATTGTACAAGTGTATAAATACAAAAGTAATCAAACCTAAGTTTACATGTGTAAACAAGATATGCTTTTAAAATAGGTGCCATTTGTAAACAAATCACTTGCTTTTACGTGCACATAATGCAGACATACACTTTAATTTGTCTAAATTACACTATTTCAGTAATATAAGGTATTACATATTAAGCTAAGGTTTAATAATAACAACAATATATATCAATTATCTTGTTACTTTAATAGGTATAAATTACATTTGTAACATATATTTTGTTTTACAAAAGTTACAATGGTAAACACTACAAATTTTTCTAAAAGACTGCAAAAAATTCTAGATTTCTATGGAGTTACTGCTACATCATTTTCAGAAAAAATAGCATTTAACAGATCTACCATTTCTCATTTACTCTCTGGTAGAAATAAACCTAGTTTAGAATTTGTCATGAAAGTACTTCAAACCTATCCAGAGGTAGATTTGTATTGGTTGTTGTACGGAAAAGGGTCCTTCCCTACTCCATTAAACAAAGTAAACACTCAAATTAAGACAACAAGTAAACAAAACACACTACCCGGTGTGGAAGCTGAAAACAGCGTATTTGAAAATATGGCGCTGAAAAACTCAAATACATCAGCTATAGAGCGTATTATACTTTGCTATAAGGATGGTACTTTCAAGCAATACAATAACTCTTAATAGCTTATATTTTAAAGTTAATTGCCGAACTTTGTAAAAAAAGACAATGCGTCACTTTTACTATCTTATTTGCTTCTTATTATGTTGTAGTTGTTACAATGTAGAGCGAAGTTGTGAAGATTTTAAAACTGGAACCTTTACATTCCAACAACTTGTGGGCACAGAACTTGTAAGCTCCACATTTGTGCGCAATGACAGTATCGCTATTGAAACCTATAAAGGAGTTACAGACACCTTCTCTGTACGTTGGATTAATAATTGCGAGTATATCATGCGTAAACTAAATCCAAAAAACACCTACGATCAACAAGCGGTGCATTTTAAAATTCTTAGCACCACAGAAAATACCTATCTTTTTGAATTCCAGATGGTGGTTAAAAAGCAAAACCAAGAGAACCTAGTTAAAAAAGGAACCGTTACTAAAGTTAATATTCCATGAGCAGTGATAAAGAATACTGGACCCAGCGCTACAAAGATGATCTTACAGGCTGGGATATAGGAGCTGTTTCTACACCTTTAAAAACGTATTTTGACCAGCTCACAGACAAAAACATGCGCATCTTAATACCAGGCGCTGGTAACGCCCATGAAGCAGCATACCTTAACAAACAAGGCTTTACAAATGTATTTATACTTGATATTTCAGACATACCTTTGAATGAGTTCAAGAAAAGAAATCCTGATTTTACAGAAGAGCACCTTATTGAGAAAGATTTTTTCAAACACAAAGGAGTCTACGATCTTATTATAGAACAGACATTTTTCTGCTCGATTGTACCCCAAAGAATGAACAGGTTTAAATACGCCACTAAAATGGCCTCTTTACTTGCCCCAAAAGGGAAGCTAGTTGGTTTGTGGTTTGATTTTCCGCTCACCGAGGATCTAGAAAAACGTCCTTTTGGCGGAAGCCTAAAAGAATACAAAAATTACTTAAGCCCACTGTTTGATATACTGGTTTTTGAAAAATCTTATAATTCTATCTCTCAAAGAGAGAATAAAGAATTATTTGGGATTTTTAGTAAAAAAGACAGCAAACCCAAGCAGGCCAACAATCCTTTACATGGCATTACCCTTAAAGCCATTTTGGAAGAACTAGTTGCTAAATATGGCTGGGAATATATGGATGAGAAAGTACGTATTAACTGCTTTGCTTTAAACCCAACAATAAACTCTAGTTTAAAATTTCTACGCAAGACCCCTTGGGCGCGCGAAAAAGTAGAACAACTATACCTAAGAAGTATAAAGTAAACACCTTAGAAACCAATTCTAATCCCTCTCCTTCCAACTAAAGTATTAAAATAGTAAAGCTTGTCCACCATCACCAATTGGTGGCTCCTTATCTTCACTGGAGTTTTCATCCTTAGAAGAATCTTCTGGGCCTGTAACAGAAGTCTCTGCAATATCAACAGCTTTTACAGCTTGCTGGTCAACTACTTCAATGGCAGCCGTTGGTGTTACTTCAGGCAGCTCAAAAGGCAAAGGATCTAGAGGGTTAATTTCTAATATTTTATATTTTGTTAATTGGTTACCAAGAGCACCAATTCCTTTCAGAGAAATGAAACTCTCCAGATCAATTACAAGATTATCCTTTCTCTCTTTACCTCTTTCTTTGGTAAAAACAAGCTCTGCCACAGGTCTATAATCTGTAAAGACCGTTTCAAGGTAAGACTTAGAATCATCTGTTAATACATTCTCTTGTTTCTCTGGAGTATCTATAAGGAATCTCTTTACATAAAACAGCTCTTTCTCTCCAGCCCAGTGTATGGCGGTAATAGGTTTTTTAGACTCCCATTTCTCCATTACAATAAGATCTTCATCAAAATGCATGGTAATCTCTGGAATCACGGTTTTTACGAGCCCTCTTTGATTAATAAGCAATAATCTGTCTGTAGGTCTAAACTCACCCACAAGCTCACCACGCTCATCTAGATTGAGTCTCTGTACTGTCTCGTCAAACCATATTTTACGGGGCTTTAAGGTAGAAAGTCCCTTTTCCTTTAACTCAATACGCTTTACAGGATACTTGGTTACAATGTTCCCTTTAGAGGCGCGTCCTTTTACCAAAACATCACTAAAATGTAAATCCCATTTTAATTTTTTAATACTTCCGCTTTGACGCAGTAATATATGTACCACCTCTGCCTCTCCGTTAGGGTTTGCAGTGAAATAAAGCACTTTACTGTCTTTGGTACCTTGAGAGACCGGGTACTCTTTATCACGGGTAACACCCGTTACATTAAAGCGTTTAACATAGGTTGGACCTTTAGGACCATCCTTGTAAATCATGTTATAGGTAGTGCGCTTGTCTTTCTTTTTAAACACTGCAACGTGTATAATATTTTTACCTATAAAGGTCTTACTGCCTACCTTTGTAATCATTAATGTCCCATCTTGTGTAAAGACAATAATATCATCAATATCACTACAATCTGTAACGTATTCGTCTTTACGTAAATTAGTACCCACAAAGCCTTCTTCTCTATTTACATAAAGCTTAGTGTTTCTAATTACAACTTTGGTTTTTTGAATATCATCAAATACTCTTATTTCTGCTTTACGCTCTTTACCCTTACTATATTCTTTCTTTAAACGAGTAAAATAATCTATGGCATAGGTAATAAGATTATTTAAGTGGTGTTTTACCTGAGCAATACTAGCATCTAAGGCGTCTATTTTTTGTTGCGCCTTATCTATATCAAACTTAGAGATGCGCTTGATGCGTATTTCAGTGAGACGAACAATATCATCTTGAGTAATTCCTCTCTTTAAATGTGTTATATGTGGTTGTAATCCTTTATCTATAGCGTTTATTACCCCTGGCCATGTTTCCTGATCTTCAATATCTCGGTAAATACGGTTCTCTATAAAAATACGCTCTAAAGATGCGTAATGCCACTGCTCTTCTAATTCATGCAACTGTATTTCCAGCTCACTCTTTAAAAGTTGTACAGTTCTGTCGGTAGAACGACGTAACATTTCAGATACTCCAACAAATAAAGGCTTGTTGTCTTCAATCACACAGCCCAGAGGAGAAATAGAACTTTCACAGTTTGTAAAAGCATACAGAGCATCTATTGTTTTATCTGGAGAAATACCAGAAGGAATATGAATTAGAATTTCAACATCTGCGGCAGTGTTATCTTCTATCTTTTTAATTTTAATCTTACCTTTTTCATTGGCCTTTAAAATAGAGTCAATTAAAGATCCTGTATTGGTTCCAAAAGGAATCTCTGTAATAACTAGTGTATTTTTATCGTGTTGGCCAATACGGGCACGAGACCTTATTTTACCACCTCTTAGACCGTCATTATAATTTGTAACATCTATAATTCCACCTGTAGGGAAATCTGGAAAAATAGTAAAGCGCTTACCTTGCAGGTGTTTTACAGAGGCATCTATGAGTTCTATAAAGTTATGTGGTAATATTTTTGTTGACAAACCAACGGCAATACCCTCACCTCCTTGTGCCAACAGAAGTGGAAACATCACAGGAAGGTTTATTGGTTCTTTTCTTCTTCCATCATAAGAAGATTGCCACTTTGTGATTTTTGGGTTAAAGACAACATCTAGACCAAACTTAGAAATACGAGCCTCAATATATCTTGCCGCAGCAGCTCTATCTCCGGTAAGGATATTACCCCAGTTTCCTTGGGTGTCAATTAGTAAATCTTTTTGCCCTAATTGCACCATAGCATCTGCAATACTTGCATCTCCATGTGGATGATATTGCATGGTATGCCCTACAACATTGGCTACTTTGTTATAGCGGCCATCATCAAGATCTTTCATAGAATGCATGATACGGCGCTGAACCGGCTTAAAACCATCTTCAATGGCAGGAACAGCTCGCTCTAAAATAACATAACTAGCATAATCCAAAAACCATTCACGGTACATTCCAGTGACGCGGGTAATGGTTTCACCCTCCTCTGTCTGTGGTGAATCAAAATCATCTTGGTCTTCTCCAATAATCTGGGCATCAAGAGCGTCTTCTTGATGGCCATCTTGCAGGTTGGCCCCTTCTGGGTTTAATTCATCATCTAGATTTTGATCCTCGTTCATGTGCTATTATTTCACTTTTGGTACGTACTTTGTTTTGGTATTATTAGGCCTCTTCTTCTAGAACATCTAGTTCCACTTTTAGATTATTGATAATAAACTCCTGCCTATCTGGTGTGTTTTTACCCATGTAAAAAGAAAGCATTTCTTCAATACTCATTTGCTTGTCTAGCATTACTGGGTCTAGCCTAATGTTGTCTCCGATAAAATGAACAAATTCATTTGGAGATATTTCACCAAGACCCTTAAATCGAGTAATCTCTGGTTTTGGCTTTAACTCCTCTAGTGCGTCTCTTTTTTCTTGGTCAGAATAGCAATAAATGGTTTTCTTTTTATTGCGGACCCTAAAGAGTGGGGTTTGTAAAATATACAAATGACCTTCTTTTATAACCTCCGGAAAAAACTGAAGGAAAAATGTAATGAGCAGTAACCTAATATGCATACCATCTACATCGGCATCTGTTGCGATGACTATATTATTATAACGTAAGTCTTCCATAGACTCTTCGATATTTAAGGCAGCCTGCAAGAGATTAAACTCTTCGTTTTCATACACAATCTTTTTGCTTAACCCATAACTGTTTAAAGGCTTCCCTTTAAGGCTAAATACAGCCTGTGTATTAACATCTCTACTTTTTGTGATACTGCCAGATGCACTATCTCCCTCTGTAATGAAAAGAGTAGATTCTAAATTGCGCTCTTTTTTTGTGTCACCTAAGTGGATCCTGCAATCACGTAATTTTTTATTGTGTAGGTTTGATTTTTTTGCACGGTCTTTGGCTAATTTTCTAATGCCAGACAACTCTTTACGCTCGCGCTCTGCTTGCATAATTTTACGCTGTAAAACTTCAGTAATAGCAGGATTTTTGTGTAAAAAATTATCTAGTTGGGTTTTTAAAAAATCATTAATATAGGTGCGTACAGTTGGCAGGTCACCTCCCATATCTGTAGAACCAAGTTTGGTTTTTGTTTGACTCTCAAAAACAGGTTCCATTACTTTAATACTAATGGCACTAACAATAGATTTTCTAATATCACTGGCTTCATAGTTTTTACCATAAAACTCTCTGATGGTTTTCACCAAACTTTCCCTAAAGGCTGCTTGATGGGTACCACCTTGGGTGGTGTTTTGTCCATTGACAAAACTATGATACTCCTCACTGTATTGTGTTTTACTATGGGTTATAGCTACTTCTATATCATTACCCCGCAGGTGTATAATTGGATACAGCATGTCTTCTTTAGACATGTTGTCTGCCAATAAATCTTTGAGTCCGTTTTCACTAAAGAATTTTTCGCCATTAAAATCTATGGTTAACCCAGGATTAAGATAGACGTAATTTCTAAGCATTTTTTCAACATACTCATTACGGTACTTAAAGTTTTTGAAAATAACTTCGTCTGGAATAAATACAACCTTTGTTCCTTTACGCTTACTTGAATCCTCTACTGCACTGTCTTGCTTTAATTCTCCCTGAGAGAATTCGGCATATTTCACTTTATTATCTCTAATAGATTCTATCTTAAAGTAGGAAGACAATGCATTTACAGCCTTTGTACCTACCCCATTTAAACCCACTGATTTTTTAAAAGCACGAGAATCATACTTCCCACCAGTATTCATTTTAGAAACAACATCAACAACTTTCCCTAAAGGAACACCGCGACCAAAGTCACGAACACGTACTTCTTTATCTTTTATTCTAATTTCGATGGTCTTTCCAGCACCCATCACAAATTCATCAATACTATTATCGAGTACTTCTTTTAATAATATATAGATACCGTCATCAGGAGAAGAACCATCACCCAGCTTTCCAATATACATACCTGGACGCATACGAATATGCTCTTTCCAGTCGAGGGATCGTATATTATCTTCGGTATATTTTGTGTCTGCCATAAAATCGCGTGAATAGTTGTTAAATATACCCTTTACAAGACAATTTTGAAAAATTTACAAAACAAAGTAATTAACAAATACCTTATAAAAATTGTGAACAACCTTCTGTTTTTGTTAAGAATATAAAAGTATTTTTCGATCTGTTGATTTATAATTGTAAACAAAAAAAACCGTTGTTATTTAAATAAAATAACAACGGTTTAAATACCTATATTCTAGCTAATGCTAGACGTTAAATCTAAAATGCATCACATCTCCGTCATTAACGATATATTCTTTTCCTTCTACGCCCATTTTTCCAGCCTCTTTCACTTTAGTTTCACTTCCAAAACTAACATAGTCATCATATTTAATAACTTCTGCACGTATAAAACCTTTTTCAAAATCTGTGTGTATCACACCAGCTGCCTGTGGAGCCGTTGCACCTACAGGAATTGTCCAGGCGCGTACTTCTTTAACACCTGCCGTGAAGTAGGTTTGTAAATTTAAAAGCCTGTAGGCGCCACGTATTAATTTTGCTGATCCTGGCTCATCCAAACCTAAATCTTCCAGAAACATTTGGCGCTCTTCAAAAGAGTCTAGCTCTGTTATATCTGCCTCTGTACCTACTGCCAAAATAACAACTTCTGCGTTTTCCTTAGCTACTGCTTCTTTTACCCTATCTACATATGCATTACCATTTAAAGCTGCATCTTCATCTACATTACATACATACATAACAGGTTTATCTGTAATAAACTGTAATGGGCTTACAAACTCTTCTCTATCTTTATCAGAAATCTCGATAGCCCTCAAAGACACACCTTGTTCTAGACCGTCTTTTATTTTAATTAATACTGCCTCTTCTTTTTGAGCTTCTTTATTTCCTGTACGGGCAGAACGTTTTACTTTTTCTAATTTTTTATCTACTGTTTCTAGATCTTTTAATTGTAATTCTATATCAATAGTCTCTTTATCTCTAATAGGGTCTACGTTTCCATCAACATGGATAATATTATCATTGTCAAAACAGCGCAACACATGTAAAATAGCATCTGTTTCTCTAATGTTTCCTAGGAATTGGTTTCCTAGCCCTTCTCCTTTACTAGCACCCTTAACAAGTCCTGCAATGTCAACAATCTCAACGGTTGCTGGAATCACTTTTTCTGGAACAACCAATTCTTCAAGTTTCACCAAACGTTCATCTGGCACATTTACCACTCCAATATTTGGCTCAATGGTACAAAAAGGAAAATTCGCGCTTTGCGCCTTGGCGTTAGACAAACAATTAAAAAGGGTTGATTTACCTACGTTTGGTAATCCTACAATTCCGGCTTTCATAGTTAAAATGTATTAAAATGCGTGCAAATATACCTCTTTAGCCGAAATTTAAACACCAAAATAGTATTCTGTTTACTTAAATCTTATTTAGGGGCACATCTAGAATTAACACCCACCAAATTGATGCTTTATAAGGCCATAGCTAAAGGTTTAAATCTTGATGTGTTTTCTTTAATAAAAGCAAAAAAAAAGAGCTCTGAAAATATCAGAGCTCTTAGTATTTAAAAAATGAGAGGGTTATTTCTTACCGTCCATTTTGTCTTTCAATGCTTGAAGTGCAGAGTTAGCGTCACCTAGTGTAGGCTTCGATTCGTCAGACTGCTTTTTAGCTTTCTTAGCAGCTTGCTTCACGATTTTAGCTTCCTCTTCTTTATGTATCGCCATATGAGAGGCTACCACTTTCTTGAATTCTTTGTTGAATTCAATAATTTGGAATTCTATCTCCTCACCTTTTGTTACATCAGTTCCGTCTTCTTTCTCTAAGTGACGTTTTGGTACAAATGCAGTGATATCACCATTAAAGTTGATAACCGCTCCTTTGTCTACCATTTCGTCAATAGATGCTTTATGAACAGATCCTACAGCAAACTCAGCTTCATACTTATCCCAAGGGTTTTCTGTAGTTTGTTTGTGCCCTAGGCTTAACTTGCGTCCTTCTACATCCAATTCTAACACTACTACTTCTAGGGTGTCAGAGATGTTTGTAAATTCACTTGGATGCTTTACTTTCTTAGTCCAAGAAAGATCAGAGATATAAATAAGTCCGTCAATTCCTTCTTCTAATTCAACAAATACACCAAAGTTTGTAAAGTTACGCACAATACCTTTGTGAGTAGATCCTACAGGATACTTTGTTGTGATGTCTGTCCATGGGTCTGGCGTTAATTGCTTAATACCTAAGCTCATCTTACGCTCTTCACGATCCATAGTCAATACTTGTGCCTGAACTTTATCACCTACGTTTACAAAGTCTTGTGCACTACGCAAATGTGTAGACCATGACATTTCACTAACGTGGATCAATCCTTCAACACCTTCAGCAACTTCAATAAATGCACCGTAGTCTGCAATAACAACTACTTTACCTTCTACATTGTCACCAATTTTAAGTCCTTCACCAAGAGCATCCCAAGGGTGTGCGCTTAATTGTTTAAGACCTAATTGTATACGTGTTTTATCCTCATCAAAGTCAAGGATTACAACGTTTAATTTCTGGTCAAGCTCTACAATCTCGTTAGGGTGGTTGATACGAGACCAAGAAAGGTCTGTAATGTGTACCAATCCATCTACACCACCAAGATCTACAAAGACACCATAAGAAGTAATGTTTTTAACAACACCTTCTAATACTTGTCCTTTTTCAAGCTGCCCAATGATTTCTTTTTTCTGCTCTTCGATATCTGCTTCGATAAGCGCTTTGTGAGATACAACAACGTTTTTAAATTCGTGGTTAATTTTCACAACCTTGAATTCCATTGTTTTGTTAACGTATACATCGTAGTCTCTAATAGGCTTCACATCAATCTGTGATCCTGGTAAGAATGCTTCAATTCCAAATACGTCTACAATCATACCACCTTTGGTACGACATTTAACAAAACCATTAACGATTGTTCCTTCATCGTGTGCTTTATTTACACGATCCCAAGCCATAATAGTTCTGGCCTTACGGTGAGAAAGAATTAATTGACCAGTTGCATCTTCACGCACATCAATTAAAACCTCTACTTTATCTCCAACTTTTAAACCTGGATTGTAACGGAATTCATTTAATGAAACAACACCTTCAGACTTAGCGTTGATGTCTATAATAGCATCACGGTCTGAGATATGTACCACTTCTCCTTGCACTACTTCATCATCTAAAGTATCTACAAAATTCTCTGTTACTAATTTTTCAAACTCTAATAACTTACCATCATCTACAGGATCAATTCCTTCTTCGTAGTTGTGCCAGTTAAAATCTGTTAAGAATTTTTCAGGGTTTAATTCCTTAAGAGAAGGTTCTCTTTTTGGTTTTTCAGCAGCCTCTGGGGTTGTTGCTTCTGCTGTTTCTTGAACTTCTACAGCAGGAGCTTCTACTTTTGGAGTTCTTTTTCTTGCTTTCTTAGCAGCTGGTTTTGCTGCCTCGTCTTTTGCTTTTTCAGCCATTTTTCAATTTTTGTATCCTCTTGTAATGATTCTATTTAATAAGAAAACCACAAGGCTTTACTTTGTATTCTACAAGGCTGTAATAGTTAAACGATGTACCCGTAGAAGGATTATGTTTGTTTTATATGTCCAAATTGCTATTACTACACCGTCAAAATGGGCTGCAAAAATAATTCTTTTCTTTTAATTTCCAAAGTGATAGGGTAAATAATTACAATAGCGAAGAGGCTATTAGAACACGGGTATTAAACCTTAAACAGAAGCGGGTTACAATTCAAAATAAGAAGTCGCCAAGTTACTACAACAAAACCATTAAACGCGGCCAGCTATTCTGTCTTTGGCTAATTGTAAAATAACATGAAATTGGTCTTCCAAATTCATATGGCTATTATCAATAGCAATGGCATCTTTGGCCTTTATAAGAGGTGAGTCTTTACGGGTAGAGTCTATATGGTCTCGCTCTACTACATTGTTCAAAACATCCTCCAGAGAAACCTCATCTCCATTGGCGATAAGTTCTTTGTATCGGCGCTCAGCTCTTGTAGGGGCAGATGCGTCTAGAAATATTTTAAGCTCTGCCTCTGGAAATACTACGGTAGCTATATCACGACCATCCATAACAACACCTTTGTTTTGACCTAATTTTTGTTGTTGGCTAACCAATTTGGTGCGTACAGCAGAAATCGCTGAAATAGGGCTCACCAGATTTGAAACCTCAAGGGTTCTAATTTGTTTTTCAACATTAATACCATTTAAAAAAACTTCTGCAACACCTGTACGTTCATTTTTTTTGAAATCAATAGATATATCTTTTAAGGCATTTTCTAGAGCACCTTGATCTACCTTAGCATCTTCAATAAATTCTTGTTGCATTGCAAATAGAGTTACAGCACGATACATTGCACCCGTATCTACATATATGTAGTCTAGCCAATCTGCAAGTTGCTTTGCAAGGGTGCTTTTTCCTGTAGAAGAAAAACCGTCAATAGCGATGGTGATTTTTTTCATTATTGTAAATCTATATTAAGTCCAAAAAAACTACTTGATGCAGCAGTATTGTATTTTGAAAATGAATAATTTAATCTCACTTTATTAAGCTTAATACCAAATCCCGCACTCAAACCAGCAAATGCTCTAGTATCTATGATACGTAATTCTTCTGCGCGTCTAAAGTTATATCCAAACCTAATATTAAAACCACTTTCAGGAAATAGTTCAAGACCAAGAATAACGTGACGAAATGCCTCATCTATAAAATTAATGTTTTCTGTAGTAACAACCCCTTCCAAATCTGTAGTTTCTCTATCTGGATTTGAAAAAGCTAAATCCCATCGCTGCATGTTCTCTAAAGTGAAATGCCAACGAATTGGTATACGCTCTAGAATTTGGGAAACTCCTAGAATGATTTCAAAAGGAAGCGGCTCAAGGTCTATATCATAGGGTGTGAGTTGGGTACCTATGTTTCTTGCAACCCCAGTAATTTGCAAATCCCAATCCTCATTAACATACATTATACCTAGATCTGCAGCGACCCCAAAAGAACTGTATTGTTCTAGTTGAGATGATATAAACTTAATAGTACCTCCGTAATGAAAATTAGTAAAAGGAATGTTACGCGCATGACCTACAGAAATTGCTACCTCAGATCCAGAGAAACTATTTGTTGGGTTTCCTTGGGTATCGTAACCATCAAAATCTCCGTAATTAATATAGGTAATCCCTGCATGTATAACCTGCGTATATCTATCCCAAGAATATGCGTAGGCTACAGACCCGTAATTAACATCTGATAAATAATTATTGTAATTAACAGATAGTTGTTTATCCATCTGGGGATTAATAGTAGCGGGGTTAAATAGTCCTTGAATTGGATCATAGTCATAATTGGTCACTATTTTACCACCCAAAGCAGCTTGTCTTGGACTATTAACTAAATTTAAAAACTGATAGGTAGAACGCCCTCCTATTTGCCCAAAAGCAGATAAAGTTATCAGTGAGGTTACTAAAAATAAAACCTTTTGGTTCATAGATGGCGGCACAAAATTCTTTAATACAATAACGAGTGTAAGTATAATTTATTTTCGAGAGAAATGAAAAGAGTTAATAATAAAAAACAGCTAGAAATTATATCCCTAGCTGCTTTTAAAGTCATCTTATAGTTTTTTAGCTCCTTTGACCTTTTCTTTTGTTAATGCTAGGGCTAGAACATCACTCATTTCTTTTACATAATGAAAGGTTAAGCCTTTTAAATATTCTGGTTTAATTTCATCTATATCTCGTTTGTTTTCCTCGCACAGTAATATTTCTTTAATACGTGCTCTTTTGGCTGCAAGTATTTTCTCTTTAATCCCTCCAACAGGCAATACCTTTCCACGAAGAGTAATCTCTCCAGTCATGGCCAAACTCTTCTTTACTTTGCGCTGAGTGAACAAAGACACCAAAGAGGTTAACATGGTAATTCCTGCACTTGGTCCATCTTTTGGAGTTGCTCCTTCAGGCACATGGATGTGTACATTGTACTTTTCGAAAATTTCTTGTTTAAGACCAAGTTTCTCTGCGTTAGATTTTATATATTCTAAGGCAATGGTGGCAGATTCTTTCATAACCTTACCCAGGTTTCCTGTCATGTTTAGGGTGCCTTTACCTTTACTAATGGTAGATTCAATAAACAAAATATCTCCCCCAACACGGGTCCAAGCAAGGCCTGTAACAACACCTGCTACTTGGTTGTTTTCATATTTATCTCTCTCAAGTCTAGGAACTCCTAATATTTCAATAATATCTTCATTGCTTATCTTGATGTTGTAAGACTCCTCCATTGCAATTTTCATAGCAGCATAACGTACTGTTTTTGCAATTTGCTTTTCTAAACCACGAACACCGCTTTCTCTAGTATAGCCTTCCACAATTTTTTCTAGTTGCGCCTTACCTACTTTAAGGTGCGCTTTGGTTAAGCCATGCTCTTTTAATTGCTTTGGCAGTAAATGCTGCTTGGCTATTTCAACTTTTTCTTCAATGGTATATCCCGTAACGTTAATAATCTCCATACGGTCTAAAAGTGCTGGCTGTATGGTACTTAAACTATTGGAAGTTGCAATAAACATTACCTTAGAGAGATCATATCCTAGTTCTAGAAAGTTATCATAGAAAGAACTGTTTTGCTCAGGATCTAACACCTCTAAAAGTGCAGAGGAAGGATCTCCTTGACTACCTATAGAAAGCTTATCAATTTCATCTAGCACAAAAACGGGGTTACTTGTTCCTGCTTTTTTAAGACTTTTTATAATACGCCCCGGCATTGCTCCAATATAAGTTTTACGGTGTCCTCGTATTTCGGCCTCATCTCTTAAACCGCCCAAAGAAATACGTATATACTCTCTACCAAGTGCCTCGGCTACAGATTTCCCTAAAGAAGTTTTACCAACTCCTGGAGGACCATACAGGCAAATGATGGGTGATTTCATGTCGTTACGTAATTTTAAAACGGCAAGGTATTCTATGATGCGTTTTTTAACATCATCAAGACCGTAATGATCTCTATCTAATATTTTCTTGGCACGTTTTAAATCAAATTTATCTTTACTGAATTCATTCCATGGTAATTCTAACAGCAGGTCTAAGTAATTTTTCTGAATGCTAAACTCTGCAACCTGAGGATTTAAGCGTTGCATCTTAGACAATTCTTTGTTGAAATGTGCTGCGGTATCCTCATTCCATTTTTTTGCCTTACCGCGCACTCTCATGGCTTCAATCTCAGCCTCGGAGGTACTTCCCCCGAATTCTTCCTGAATGGTCTTCATTTGCTGATTCAAGAAGTACTCACGCTGCTGTTTGTTAATATCATTGTGCACCTTGGTATGAATGTCTTTTCTTAGAGAGAGTTTTTGCAACTCCATGTTCATGTACCTGAGTGTTTCCAGAGCTCTTTCTTGCAGGTCATTTATTTGCAAGAGTTTCTGCTTTTCTGCAACAGAAATATTTAAGTTAGAAGAAACAAAGTTGATTAAAAATGAAGGGCTCTCTATATTTTTTATAGCAAAGGATGCATCGCTAGGAATGTTAGGACTGTCCTTAATTATGGCCAGTGATTTCTCTTTTATGGTCTCAACGATAACCAAAAACTCTTCATTGTCTTTTGCAGGTCTAGCTTCCTCAACAGCCCTCACAGTAGACGTTAGATAAGGCTCTGTGGTAATTACCTCTGCAACTTGAAAACGTTTTTTACCCTGTATGATAACCGTAGTATTTCCATCAGGCATTTTTAATACCTTTAATATCTTAGCAACCGTACCTATGGTATTTATATCTTCAATACCTGGATCTTCTTCGCCTTCTTCTTTTTGAGAAACAACACCAATAATTTTACCTTCTTTGTTTGTTTGATTTATAAGCTTAATAGACTTATCACGACCTGCTGTTATTGGTACTACAACTCCAGGAAATAATACTGTATTACGCAGGGGTAAAATTGGTAGTATTTCTGGTAGGTCTTCATTGTTCATCTCCTCTTCATCCTCTGAGGACATCAGTGGAATAAATTCTGCATCGTCTTGAAATTCCTGAAATGACAAACTGTCTAATAAAGATACTTTTGATTTTGACATAGTATGGTGTAAGACATTGTGTCACAAATAAAGGTGAAACAAAGTCGTTTGTTAAATATTCTTCTTACTTATTGTACTCTAAAACCACTGATACTCATATAAATTAGTGGCCTAGTCACCTTATATAATTCAATATGTATGCCATACACCAAAGTTGTAATGGGCTTTAATCAAATAGTACTTTTTTGTAATTTTAAATTAAATACAAAAAGCCTTTTCAAGATATCGAAAAGGCTTTTTAAATATAGTAGTACTACTTTTTGTTTGTTATAGTAGGTTTAAATTAAACACCCCTTCTGTTATTTGAATTACAGTAGGATCTACACCATCTGGGTTTGTAGCTGTAAAATTAAAACGTGCACTTATTTCTCCTGTTTCTTGATCATAGCTGTCTATGATTAGTACTCCTGGATTAGACACAAATTCAATGCTACTTCCTTCTCTTATATATAGGCCAATGGTTTGGTCTCCATTTGTAACCTCAGTGCTCATTGGATATTCTCCAGGGGTAATAGTATCTGAAGGAAAGCCAATTTTCATAGTTCTGCCATTTTCTAGGGTAGCAGTTATAAATGTAACATTCATGCCGTTTATTTCTTGCTCTGCAAGCTCAAGTGTATCGTTTACTCCAGAGGGCTCAAACGATGCACCATCAATTAGAGCTTTAAAAGGGACTAAAGCCGGTGGATCTGTACCTTCAAAGTATATAGTAAAACTTCCTTGGGTTACTTGATACACTGAAGTATCTTCTCCAAGAGGATCTCTAGCGGTAAAGGAGAAATTAGCCTCTATAATACCACTTTGTGTATCAAACTGGGTAAATGTTATGCTTCCTGGGTTAGAGCTTAAATTTTCTCCACCAATATTTGGGTTATAAATACCTATTAGTTTTGTACCGTCAGATATACCATCCTCCATATCAAAAGTTCCAAGACCCATATCAAAAGGAATGTCGATTCTCATCAAAGATCCTGTTGCGGTTTGCGCCTCTACTTTAAAGACCATATCGTCACCTATGGTATTTAAGGTGGTTTCTAATAATTGGTCTACATGTTCTTGACCGTCTACTAATGCAAAAAATTCATCTTCATTTACTGGATCTTCTGAATCGTCTCCACCGCCAGGATCTCCACCACCTGGATTTTCATCAAAGGTCATTTGTATATCATTAAAGACTCCTTGTGTAATGGTTGCATTTTCTATAATAACATCTCCATTTCCATCAACAATAGGATTTCCGTCTCCATCTAAGACAGCTCTTGCAGCTACAAAATTAAAAGTACCAGAGACAATTAAATCTGTTTCATTGTAGGCTGTCATGTTAAGAGTACCATTTCCACCAACTTCTCCCAATGTCAAAAAAGGAAATGTTTCTGACTGTAGGTCAAAGTAACTAGCGCCATTATCGTTGTTTGTAGGGTTAAGAGTTAAATCATAACTACCAGTTGCAAGTGGACTGGCTGTCATAACAATTGCAGTATTGTTATTTGATACACCCGTGATTGTAAAATCTCCATCTAAATTTACAGTAGCAGTAGTAAATGCAGCTGTAAATGCTACACCATTAACAATTGCAGTGAATGAACCAGGAACAATCTCTCCAGGATTATCCTGTTGGGGGAATTGACCCTCTAGAGGTTCATTGTTACAAGAAGTAAATTGAAGTGCTAAAAAAGCAATAAACATCCAATTGAGAAGTTGTAATTTTTTCATAAGTACGTATGTTTTCCTTTGTAATAACAGCAAACTTAACTAAAAATTGTCTAGTATTAATATTTTCTTGGTACACGAAAAAGTAAAATCACGCCAACAATAAAAAACAAGACTAAAAATAAAATCGCATTTCGCATACTACCCGTAATTTGATCTACAAAACCATAGACTAACATCCCTAGCACTATTCCTATTTTTTCTGCCACATCATAGAAACTAAAATAGGATGTAGTGTCCTTAGTATCAGGCAAAAACTTAGAATATGTTGAGCGTGATAGCGCTTGTATACCTGTCTCTTATACACATCTCCGAGCCCACGAGACAGGCAGAAATCTC
>CAJXUG010000004.1:0-24246 GCA_913060785.1 uncultured Flavobacteriaceae bacterium
GAGATCTCCACTATCCTCTTCGTCGGCAGCGTCAGATGTGTATAAGAGACAGATTGAAAACCTATTTAAAGACAAAGTTATAGGACACCCAGCTGGTTTGTTTGTGCTATTTTTTACTGAAATGTGGGAGCGTTTTTCTTATTATGGTATGCGAGCATTATTGGTTATGTTTTTTACCGCATCCCTAATGGATGGTGGTTGGGGCTGGCCAAGAGAACACGCTTTTGCTATTTTTGGTACATATACATCATTAGTTTATCTATCCACATTATTAGGTGGATATATGGCAGACAAGAAAATTGGGTATAGATGGGCAGTTGTTATAGGGGCCTTACTTATGACTTTAGGTCATGGAGCGATGGCAATTGAAACACCTTTTTTTATATATACTGGGTTGACATTACTTGTTTTTGGTAGTGGTTTTTTTAAACCAAATATGACTTCAATTATCTCTAAAATGTATGCTGATAAACCTGAGAAGAAAGATGGAGCTTATACCATTTTTTATATGGGAGTTAATGCTGGTGCATTTTTAGGAATTTTACTTTGTGGATACTTAGGAGAAACAATAGGTTGGAGTTGGGGATTTGGTGTGGCTGGAATCTTTATGTTATTTGGCTTGTTGCAATTTTGGTTTGCTCAGGATATTTTTGGGAGTATAGGGTTAAAACCTTCTGTGGAAATTGATGAAACAATAGACACCTCCTTAGATGAAAACAAATTAAATCCATTTACGCCATTTCAGTTAACTTTAATTGCTATCTCTTCTGTACTTGGTTTAGCTTGGATTTTAAATGATCCCGTAGCTAAAATTAGTGATGGAAAGTACAACCTTTTTAATTTTGAGGCTTTTGGTATGTCTGGTCCAAACATCATCATAATTTTTGCATTGATCTTGTTCATAATGTTGTTGTTTATAAGAATCCCAAAATATACGCGAATTATAAGAGATCGTATGATTGCTGTTGTTTTCTTTGCATTTATAACAATTTTCTTCTGGGCAATTTTTGAACAAGCCCCTAGTTCTTTAACAATTTTTGCTAGAGATTACACACAAAGAGTTTTAGAGGGAGATACCGCATTAATCTTTAAAGTTATTAATTCATTAATGACAATAATCCCTCTAGGTATCATTACATGGGTATTATGGTTGTTGTTTAAGAAGACATTCTCAAAATATGCATTATCAAATATATTTTTGGGATTAAGTTTTGTCATTATATGGATTATTGCTCTATGGATGTTATACACAGAGTTTCAAAAAGAAATTGCAGAGGTACCCGCTTCTTGGTTTGGTGTGTTAAATTCTTTATTTATTATAGCAATGGCTCCTCTGTTCTCAAAATGGTGGGAGAGTAAATATAACCCTAACGCTAATATGAAATATGCAATAGGAATGGTTTTACTTGGTATTGGTATGGCATGTGTTGCTATTGGAGCAGCAGATATTCCTGCAGGTGCTAAAACCGCATCTGTAAGCATGATATGGTTGATTTTAGTGTATTTTTTCCATACAATGGGTGAGTTATGTATTTCGCCAGTAGCACTTTCCTATGTTAGTAAGTTAGTACCTGGAAGAATGATAGCAATGATGTTCGGTATTTGGTACCTAGCGGTGGCCATAGGTATGAAGTTAGCTGGTGTTTTTGGAGAAGCCTCAGAGGGTATTGCTAAGTCAGAAGGATTAAGTTACTTTTTCTGGTTACTAACAGCTGTTGCAATAGGACTTGGTGTTTTGTCTGCTGCATTATATCCTGTTATTAAGAAATTAATGCATGGAGTTCGCTAACAGCACAATTTACACTCATAAAAAACGTTCCATTTACGGAACGTTTTTTGTTTATTATAGTTTATGAAAAAAGCACTTTTAGTACTCGTTTTTTTAATTTCCACAGTAGCCTTAACAGCTCAAGAAATAGCCTGGATGTCTATGGATAAGGCGCTTGTTGCCCAAAAACAAACACCCAAAAAAATATTTATGGATGTTTATACCACCTGGTGTGGCCCTTGTAAACTGCTAGATAAAAACACCTTTAGTAATCCAGATGTGATTGCCTATATAAACAAGCACTTTTATCCTGTAAAGTTTAATGCAGAGGGTAAGGACCCAATCACATATCAGGGGTTTACCTACACAAACCCAAATTACAGAGAGGCTAAACGAGGGAGAAATGCTACTCATTTTTTTGCAGACGCATTAAAGCTTCAAGGATATCCTAGTTTGACGTTTTTTGAGAGTGACGGGACATTAATTCAGTCTATAGTTGGGTATCAAACACCTCAGGAGCTAGAACTGTTTTTAAAAATGATTGCTACAGATAAATACAAGGAAATAACCACCAGAGCACAGTGGGAAATTTATCAAAAGAATTTTAAAGGTACTTTTAAACCTAAGTAATACTTATTGCCATATAAAAGCTCCCTTTTCATAGGTGCTATGAAAAGGGATTTTTTTTTCAATGCATGTTTGCCTCCAGCGATCTACGTAGCTTTTATAATTGCTTCCATCTGCTATGATACGCCCGGGCGATACACTATCTATAAAACGCCCTAGATGTATTTGCGTATTTTGCGTTAATACAACAATTGGTTTTTGTAAGGCTTTTGGAAATACCCCAACACTATCCAAAATTAAAACAGGTGTCTCTTTATAGGTAAACACCGTAGGTAATTTTTCTTGTGCACTACTGCTGTTGTAATTTGCTGTTTTGTAACTTGAAATGAGACTAGCCAAAGCGGGAGTTATACTATCTGGAACAAACAAAGTTGTTTGGTGTTTTTGTTTAACCCCTAGAAGTGTTTGTTTGTATTTGTGAAATACAATAAGGTGCCCCGGTGTTGGATACACCTTCATTGTAGTTAAGATACCTAGGGTAACTCCGCAAGATCCCAGGAAAAACATCAGGTTCTTTAAATTCCATTTTCTGCATACCAATAATAGGCAGATAATAACACCATAGCTCATAAATAAAAACAGCTTAGGGAAAGAAATCTCTTTAAATAAAAAGGCATCTTGCGCGGCTATCCAGGTAATAAAATCATTGAGTATGGCTATCATGCCTCCATATATTTTTGCCATACTATCTGGCAGGATATTAAAACTTCCAAGAAATACTATCACAAACCCAATACTTAATACCACTCCAAGTAAAGGCAATACAATGATGTTGGTAATGAAAAATAATCCTGGAAATTGATTAAAATAATAGATACTCAATGGCCCAAGGCCAATTTGCGCAGCAATGGTAACGGTCATGGTATTCCATAGTAGTTTGGTTAGTGTATTACTAGGTGTGTAATAGCTTGCAAGTTTGGGTTGTATTGTAATAATTGACAAAACCGCTAGGTAACTTAATTGAAACCCAACCTGAAATACATACAAAGGATTGTACATTAACAAACATATAAATGATAAACTCAGGGTATTGATAGTACTGGTTTTTCTACCTAAAGCTTGCGCAAAAGCAAAAAAACTAAACATGGTAACAGCTCTGCACACTGAGGCAGATAATCCTGTAACAAGGGCGTAACACCACAAGCTCAAAACAATAGTAATACTACGAATAATTTCTCCTTTTTCAAGTCTAGTTACGGGAGCTAGTAGTGTCAGTAATATAGCATATAGTATGCCTACGTGTAATCCAGAAACTGCTAATATGTGTACGGCTCCTGCAGCTGCATAACTTTGGTATAGTTGTTTGTCTAAGGCTTTTTTTTGTCCTAAAATTAATGCCTGTATGACAGCTAGTTCTTTTTGAGAAATGCTTGTTTGTGCTAGTTTGTAAATGCAGTAGTTTCTAAATTTTTCTGCATATCCTTTTAAAGAAGATGTAGCTGGCTCTAGTTTTAAAATCTCACAATAGCTGCTACGAATTTCATGGTATATGCCTTGATTTTTTAAATAAGCTGCATAGTTAAACTGGTAAGGGTTTTTTGGCCCAACTACAGGAGTTAATTTTTCATTTAATATAACCCTGTCACCAATAGCAAGTGGTTTTGCTAGACTGTCTTTGGTAATTAGGTAAACTATATCCCCTTTGCACGAAACTCCGTCTAGGGCTTGTGTGGCCGCCCTGTATTTGTAATTATAGGTGTCTGGCTTTAAGATTTCTTTAATTTGTAGTTGTACAAGAGGTCTTTGCTGGGTTAGGGCATGTATGTAATGCTGTTGCTGAAATTTAGGAACTGTGATTTGGTACTTATAACAACCCAAGGCTATAAAAAATAGACTTAGTACCCCGCCAAACCAAGGGCTGTTGTAAAAACTATTTCTGCTTGTAAACCAAAAAACAGCTAGTACCACAAATAGCAAACATACTACTGGTAGTAGCAGTGGGAGGGAGTCGGCTTTAAAAAAACCAATACCAATACCTATAGCAAATGCTAAGGCGGTTGTAATTATAAACGGGTTGGAGTGTTTCAATCTATAGGCGCGAAAAACCTATAACCTTGGGAGTTTTTTTAAAAGTACTAAAAATCTATACATTACTTTGTTTTGGGTTGCGCAAATTTGTTATTAGG
The DNA here is from genome assembly GCA_913060785.1 of uncultured Flavobacteriaceae bacterium. Lineage (GTDB taxonomy): Bacteria > Bacteroidota > Bacteroidia > Flavobacteriales > Flavobacteriaceae > Patiriisocius. Next base: position 4,522 of record CAJXUG010000004.1, read on the forward strand.
AAGATTGTAGCCCTTTATTTTAGCGCGTCAACGATAAGCTGCCCAGTGGTGTCACTGGCGCCTATTCCTCCTAATTTTTGCTCTAAGGCATCGTAAGACTTAAGCAATGATACTCTATTGTCTTTGTCTAGAATTTTGGTAAGCTCTTTAATTAAACGCTGGGTGTTGAAATCTCCCTGGATGAGCTCTGTAACCACTTCTTTGTCTAGAATAAGGTTTACTAGAGAAATATATTTAAGCTTAACAACCTGTCTTGCAATGGCCACAGATATTGCGTTTCCTTTGTAGCAAACAACTTGCGGTACTTTAAAGAGTGCTGTTTCTAGGGTAGCTGTTCCTGAGGTAACAATTGCAGCATGCGATACCGAAAGTAAATCATAGGTTTTGTTTAACAGTAAATGTATGTTTTGCTTGTTTAAAAAAGGTGCATAAAATGATGCGTCTTGACTTGGGGCTCCCGCTATCACAAATTGGTAGTCTTCAAAGGTATCTGTAATAGATAGCATAATACGCAGCATTTTTGATATCTCTTGCTTTCTGCTTCCTGGCAGCAGCGCAATAATAGGTCTTTGGTCTAGTCCATGGAGTTTGGCAAATGCTTCTTTGTTTGTCTGTTCTCTATTGTCAATGGCGTCAATAAGTGGGTGTCCAACAAAATGTACAGGAAAATTATGTTTGTCTTGGTAGAAGTCTTTCTCAAAGGGAAGGATAACATACATGACATCCACATCTGCTTTTATGTCTTTAATTCTTCCTTCTTTCCAGGCCCATATTTGAGGAGAGATATAATAATGTGTTTTGAAACCTTCTTTCTTTGCCCATTTGGCAATACGTAAATTAAATCCAGGATAGTCTATAAAGATAATTACATCTGGCTGGAAGGCTGTAATGTCTTTTTTGCAAATAGAAATATTTTTAAAAATAGTTCTTAGGTTAAATAGAACTTCAATAAAACCCATAAAGGCAAGATCTCTGTAATGTTTTACCAGACCTTGGGTTTGTTGTTGCATTAAATCTCCACCCCAAAACCTAAAACTAGCTTTTGAATCTTTAGCCTTTATTGATTTGATTAGGTTTGCACCGTGCAAATCTCCTGAGGCTTCTCCCGCAATGATATAATACTTCATATAGTATGTTGTTCTAAAATTTCAGAAACAAAAATTAATTAAAATATAGTACATATGCTGAAATAGCTGCAATAAATGTAGCCATTACAACACCTCTAGCTCTGTAATCTCTATCAAACTTTAAAAAACAAAAAAACAATACCAGGTTTGGTAAAGCCCCCAATGTTAATACTGCCCACGCATTTCCAGTTTTTAAGTAAAAATCAAAAACTTCTGAAATACTCGTTCCTTTTAAAAAGGATATGATGACTACACAAATGCCAACTCCTGTTGCATTTGCAATGATCCCGGTTAGAAAGCCTATTATTATTTGTTTTTTCATCTATAAATCCCAGGTATTAATATCTTTTATAGCGTGGTGAGCTGTTAAATCAAATTGTACTGGAACCACAGATACGTATCCATTGGCAAGTGCCCATTCGTCAGTGTCTTCGCCTTTGTCTTTATTTATAAACTCTCCTGTGAGCCAGTAATAATCTCTGCCAAGTGGGCTTGTTCTTTTGTCAAATTTTTCTTGCCAATACGCATCTGCTTGTCTGCACACTTTTACACCTTTAATTTTCTCTTGCGGTAGTTTAGGGATGTTTACATTAAGTACAACTCCAGAGGGGAGCCCCTGAGCAAGACATTTTTCAACCATTAGCTTGATGTATTTTTTTGCAGGTTCAAAATCTGCCTCTAGAGAATAGTCTAGTAAAGAAAACCCAATAGATGGAATACCAACGGTTCCTGCCTCAACAGCTGCGCTCATGGTACCGCTATATATTACATTAATAGAAGAATTACTGCCATGGTTTACGCCACTTAGGCATAAATCTGGTTTTCTGTCCAGTAATTCGTTAATGGCAATTTTCACACAATCTACGGGAGTGCCACTACAGCAATATTCTTTTTGAGGAGCATCTTTGTCAATTAATATACTATTACAGTATATCGTATCGTTAATAGTTATGGCATGACCCATTGCACTTTGGGGTGCATCTGGAGCTACCACCACAACATCTCCAAAAGTAGTTGCTACTTCAATGAGTGCTCTAATTCCAGGGGCTGTAATGCCATCGTCATTAGTAACTAAAATTAATGGTTTTTTTGCGTTCATTGATCCTGTGTTTGTCCTACAAAAATACAGTTATTAATTGTATGTATAACCATCTAGAAAAATAACAATTTTTATACATCTATTAACAAAAAAATAGGAATTATAAAGAGGCTTGGCATGGTTTTTTATATATTTTTAACCTGATTTAAAAAGATAGTTTATGCAACTGATGAAAAAGAATTTTAAAGTACTCTTATTGGCTGTTTTTGTAGCGGCAGCATCTTGCAGCTTTACCACCAAAAACTTTGATAATCCAGAGAAAGACAAACTTTTAATAGATTTGGTAACCTATGTTCTTGAAAAATGGCACTATGATGCCCCGCCCATAGATGATGCTTTTTCTATGGCTGTATACACCAAATTTATTGATGGGGTTGACCCTATTAAGCGCTATTTTTTAGCGCAAGATATTCAAGAATTTGAGCAGTATAAACTCCAGATTGATGATCAATTAAAAACGAAAGATTTATCTTTTTTTAACCTGGTTTATGATCGCCTAGTACTGCGTATGGAGGAATCAAAAAAAATCTATCAAAACGCATTGAGCACTCCTTTTGATTACACAAAAGATGAAACCATCAATGTAGATTACGATGCATCTAGCTATGCAAACAATAAAAAAGAGTTGCAGGCCCGTTGGAGAAAACAATTAAAGTTTTCTACCATCTCTACCTATTATGATTTTCTAGAAGAAAAACAAACCGTAGAAAAAAGAAAGGCTGAGGCTCTTAAACAATCAAAACAATACATTGCCTCGGGTAATGAAGACCTAACAGATACACAATTAGAACAGAAATCTAGAGCCTCTACACAAACTAGCTTAGAGGAGTATTATGATTTTACAGATGATCTGCAACGTAAAGATTATTTTGCTATTTTCTTAACCACAATTGTGGAGCAGTTTGATCCACACACAAACTATATGGCGCCTCCAGATAGAGATCGTTTTGACCAGCGCATGTCTGGAAAACTAGAAGGTGTTGGAGCCAGACTCCAAAAAAAGAAAGACTATATAAACGTTATAGAAGTTATTAGTGGTGGGCCTGCTTGGCGTGGTGAGCACGTCGAGGTAGGAGATGTTTTATTGAAAGTTAGACAAGAAGATGAGCTTGAACCGGTAAGTATTGTTGGGATGAGAATTGATGATGCCGTAAAACTAATTAAAGGCCCAAAGGGATCAAAGGTTATACTAACTGTAAAAGGAGTAGATGGATCTATAAGAGAAGAAATAATTACACGTGATGTTGTAGAATTGGAAGAAACTTATGCAAAATCAACTATAATTGACAAACAAGACAACACCTATGGTTTAATTAATTTGCCGGCATTTTATTTTAACATGCAAGACTATAAACAACGCAATGCAGCCACAGATATTAAAAAAGAAATTCTTAGCCTTAAAAAAGAGGGGATAGAAGGTTTGGTGTTAGATTTAAGAAACAACGGAGGAGGCTCTCTAAGAACTGCAGTAGATATTGCAGGGCTTTTCATTAAAGAAGGCCCCGTTGTACAAGTTGCAAGTAGTGATGGTACCAAAGATGTGTTAGAAGATAAAGATGCCGCTATTATTTGGGATGGCCCTCTTGTTATTTTAGTAAACGAGCTTTCTGCATCTGCCTCAGAAATATTGGCAGCAGCCATGCAAGATTATAAAAGAGCTATTATTATTGGAAGCAAACAAACCTATGGTAAAGGTACGGTTCAAAATGTGGTAGATTTAAATAGATGGTTGCGTAAAAATGATCAAGGAGATATGGGCGCTTTGAAGCTAACCACTCAAAAGTTTTATAGAGTTAATGGAGGGTCTACTCAATTAGAAGGTGTTAAAAGTGATGTGGTGATGCCAGATCGGTACAGTTATTTTGATGTTGGAGAGCGAGATTATGACAACCCATTGCCTTATGATAAAATAACTCCAGCAAGCTTTCAGCTTTGGGAAGGATATATAGATTACCAGACAACCATAGATAAAAGTAGAGAACGAATTGCTCAAAACAATCAATTAAAACTTATCGAGCAAAACGCTTTGTACATTAAAGAGCGTCGTGACCAAATGGATGTAACATTAAATTTAACTGGCTACACTGCCCAAATAGATCAAAATAAGCAGGCTGTAAATAAATTTGATTCTTTAGACACCTATGATAATAAGTTAAGTTACCGCTCACTCCCAGATGAGCTAGTTTTGATGCGTGAAGACACCACCTTGGTTGAGAAACGTAAAAGATGGCATAAAAACCTAACTAAAGATGTATACCTTGAGGAGGCAATTAGTGTTCTGCAAGATCTAAAGCTGGCAAATATTAATAATGGAAATGCACCAAAACTAAAAAATTAATTTTCATTATCATTTATACAACCTGCTATGATTCACTAATTATAGCAGGTTTTTTTCTGCTTAATAAGTGGCTAAGTTTTGCTACATTTACCTTGTGAAAAAAGCTACATCATTATCACAATTAGCCTTTCAGAAGTTTTGTAAAAACTTTTGGGGAATGCTAAGTGTTGGGTTTTTAACCTTGGCTGTGCTAGTGGCAATTTTCGCCTATGGCTTGGCGCCAGATAATAGTGAAAACGCAAATCAAATGCATTTGTCTATACATTCCAAAGCGCCAGGATTTACAGTTAAAATGCTTGTTTTACCTGCTGGCTTAGAAAAGCAAAAAGGGTTTTATACTTTTTTCTTTGGCAATGAAAATGCTACTACAGAAATTCCAATAAGTGGCTATAGTGTTTTGCAAAATGGTATTTCTATCTCTCAGTATACAGAAGATGGCTCTGGACTTACAAAAGATTTTTCACTTGATCGGTTTCCAAATCTTGCGGCATCAAGCCAGATTCCAACTAGGTATATTAAAGAACAAACGTTTTTATTAGGCACAGATAAATACGGCCGAGACTTGCTTAGCAGGATGTTAATTGGTATACGTATTTCTTTAGCTATTGGTTTTGTAGCTGTTTTTATATCTCTTATAATAGGTGTTTCACTAGGTGCTATTGCAGGTTATTTTGGTGGAAAAGTAGATGCCATTATAATGTGGATTATTAATGTTACATGGTCCATACCAACTCTTTTATTAGTCATTGCCATTACCTTGGCTCTTGGAAAGGGTTTTTGGCAGGTTTTTATAGCCGTAGGATTAACCATGTGGGTAGAAGTTGCTAGAGTGGTAAGAGGGCAGGTGATGAGTGTAAAACAAATGCAATATGTAACTGCTGCCAGAGCCTTAGGTTTTACAGATTATAGAATTATTACAAAGCATATATTGCCCAATATTATGGCGCCAGTTATCATCATTAGCGCTGCTAATTTTGCAGGTGCAATCCTTATAGAAAGTGGGCTAAGTTTCTTGGGTATTGGAGCCCAGCCCCCAATGCCTAGTTGGGGAGGTATTATTAAAGATCATTACAGCTATATTGTTTTGGGTAAGCCTTATCTGGCAATCATACCAGGGCTGGCCATTATGAGTTTGGTAACTGCATTTATGTTGGTTGGTAATGCCCTTCGAGATGCATTAGATGTGAAAAATTAATACTCTTTAGGTGTAGTAATAGTTTGAAGCATCAAGTCTTACAAAAATAAAGAGTAAAATAGTAAACCCCCATAAGCCGGACCCACCATAGCTAAAGAAAGGTAGTGGAATCCCTACGGTAGGAAACAAGCCAGTTACCATCCCCACATTTATAAAAAAGTGAAAGAAAAGGATAGCGCCTACACTATACCCATACACCCGAGCAAATTGGCTCTTTTGTTGCTCTGCCAGAACTAGTACCCGTATTATTAAAAAGATAAATAAAATGACCACCCCTAGGCTACCAATAAAACCCCATTCTTCCCCAACGGTACTAAAAATATAATCTGTGTGTTGCTCTGGAACAAAATTACCTTTGGTTTGTGTGCCTTGGGTCCAACCTTTACCAAACCATCCACCACTGCCAATAGCAATTTCACTTTGGTTGGTATTGTATCCTATACCCTTGGTGTCTATTTCTTTACCCAGTACAATATTAAATCTGTCTCTGTGGCGCTGCTCGAACACATTATTGAATATGTAGCTTACAGAAAAGGCAAAACCAATACACGCCAAGGCAATGGTTGCATATTTAAAAATAGAGGGTTTTTGCTTTTGTTTTTTATTTCTAAGGAAGATACCAATGGTAATAAGTGCCACTAAAAATCCAATCCAAGGAGCACCTACAACTAGGGTTCCTACAAACAGAGCGGCGGCAAAAAACCCAAGCAGTAAATAAACAAAATGGAGCCCTTCTCGATATAAAGGAAAAATAAACGCAACATAGATTAAAGCGCTACCGGGGTCTGGCTGCGGAATAATAAATATAGCAGGCAGGGCCAAAATAAGAAACGCTTTGAGCTGATCTTTAAAAGCGTTCATGTTGGTTTGTATATCACTCACATATTTTGCCAAGGCTAGGGCTGTTGCTGCCTTAGCAAACTCACTAGGTTGTATGCTTGCTGGGCCAATTAAATACCATGATGTGGCACCATTTATAGTATTTCCCAGGACATACAGTCCAAGAAGTGTAATTAATGATACTAGGTAAATAATACTCGAAAACCGCTCATAAAACTTTGCCTCCAGGGCTAAAATAAATACAATAAGTATAAAGCTAAGGCAAATCCAAAGCAACTGCTTTGTATAAATATTACTAAAGTCAAAAAAACTCCCGCCAGATTGAGTATATGATGCAGAGTAGATATTTACCCATCCAATGCTTACCAAGGATAAAAATAGCAGGATGATAATCCAATCAAATTTTAATGTGTTTTTTATTGCTGCCATTATTGGTTGATTTTAAATGGCTTTCCAGCATAAGGTTTGTTGTACTCCTCTTCCAAAGATCCGTTTAAAACAAAAGCCTCCATATCTGTTCTAGTGATTTCTCCTTTGATGTACTTTTCTATCATAAGACTGGCAATTCTTCCTGCCCAACGCGCACCCCAATATCCATTTTCAACAAAAACAGCAATGGCAATTTTCGGGTTGTCTTTTGGGGCAAAGGCAACAAAAACCGAATGGTCGGTAAGTTGTTTTACACTACCATTAATTTTTTTAAAGTTTTCTGCAGTTCCGGTTTTTCCGCAAATTTCTATATCAGGTATTTCTAGAAAAGAAGCTGTTCCATCTCTATATACATCATGCATACCTTCTATAATAGGCTCAAAATACTTTGGGTCTATGCTTGTTTTGTTTTTGTATTCAAAGGCCTTTGCTATAGTGTCATGATCTTGTATGTTTTTTATCATATGAGGGCGCACCCACCAGCCTCTGTTGGCTATTGCAGCTGTAAAATTTGCCATCTGTATTGGAGTTAAGAGCACCTCTCCTTGACCTATAGCATTTGATATGGTTGCCGTTGCATACCAATTGTTGTTTGGATATTTGGCATTATATGTTTTTGAACTAGGTATTTTACCTTTACTACCAACAGGCAAGTCATAGCCAAGGTAGTTTCCTAAGCCAAAACTTGTTAAATGACCTCGCCAATTATCAATTCCTTGTTGAGGTGTGTTGTATTTTTCAATCACTCGTTTGTAAACGGTACAAAAATAGGTGTTACAAGATTTGGCAATTCCTCCTTGCAAGTTTATAGGGCTTTTGTGCTCATGACAACCTAATTTACGTCCTCTTTTTCCGTAATAATATCCTCCCCGACATTCAATTTTTTCATCAAGGCTCACTACATTTTCTTGCATTGCAATAAGCGCTGTTAGGGTTTTAAATGGAGACCCTGGTGGATACTCCGCTTTAAGCCCTCTATCAAAAAGAGGGATGGCTATGGTATCATAATAAAGTTTGGTGAAATTTTCAGAACGTTCTCTACCCACCAACAAACCTGGATCATAGTAGGGCGCTGTTACAAGAGATAAAATCTCTCCTGAGGAAGGTTCTATAGCAACAATACCACCTCGTTTGTTAGTAAATAGCTTTTCTCCATAGGCCTGAAGCGCAGCATCAATAGTGAGGGTGATGTCTTTTCCGCGTTTAGGGAGTGTGTCAAAAATCCCGTCTTTGTAGGTGCCTATATCTCTATTGAATCTATCCTTTTGAATGTATTTTACCCCTTTTGTGCCTCGTAATATTTGTTCGTATTGTTTTTCAATACCCGTCATTCCTATTATTTCTCCCAATTCATAGGCAGGGTTTCTATCAATAATGTTTTGATCTACTTCTCTAATGTACCCAAGGACATTTGCAGAATGTGACACTTCATAATCTCTTAAGGATCTTTTTTGAATAAAAAAACCACGATGCTTATGTATCTTTTCAGAGAGTGAGGCGTATTCTTGTTTAGTGAGTTGTGGGATTATTGGCGAGGCCAAACGAGGTGAATACCGCTTTGCAGTAGCAAGCTTTTTTAGAAATTTTTCTTTAGAAATATGAAGCAGTTCACAAAACGCCACCGTATCCAAATCTTTAACCTCTCTTGGGATAACCATTACATCATAGGACGGCTGGTTTTGCACCAATAAAGAGCCGTTTCTATCAAAGATATATCCTCTTTGCGGGAAATTATAGACCGTTTTTACTGCATTATTCTCAGAAAGCTTTGCAAAAGAAGTGTCATAAATTTGCAAGTAAAAGAGCCGCCCAGTAAACACGAGGGCAGTAACAAGAACAATAAAAAGCAATAAAAACTTTCTCATTTAGTATTTCAGTAGTACACTTTAATTTGGCCTCTCTAGTTTTCTTTTGTTTTGAACAAAAGTAGTATGCACAAAATAAGTAGCACACTGAATATTCCAGAAAATAGGGTTGATTTTAGGATTAAAACAATGTGAGACAGGCTAAAAATTTCTAGACCAAACAACACAAAGTGATGTATAAAGACCATAAGTGTAATGTATAATAATCTTTCTTTGAAGGTGACTTTATTTAATTTTACCGCATTGTATTGATAACTCACCCCAAAAGAAAATTTCAGTAAAATAGGGCGCAAAAAGCCAACAAGTACACTGGCAGCGGCATGAACACCCCCAGAATCTGAAAATAAATCTATACTAAGGCCCAATAAGAAGCTTAAGAAAATGAGCAGTGTCTTGCTTGCATCAAAGGGGAACAGTAGTATGAAAATCAGATATGCATATGGATTTACATATCCTAAAAAATTGATGTGGTTTAATACAATGACCTGCAACAACATTAAGACAGCAAAGCGAATTATATTTAAAAAGATTTGATTATTCTGCATCGTCACTGGATTGAAGTTGAATAATCTCTTGCTTGTTTTTGTTTTTAATTACATAGACATGGCTAAGATTTGTCATGTCATTGAATAGCCTCACATCAACAGTATAGCTATCGTTATTTTCCAGGGTGTAGTTTGTAACCCTGCCCACTAAAATTCCTTTAGGAAATATGGCAGAGTTTCCTCCAGTGATAATAGTATCTCCAATAGCAATAGGTGCTAGTTTAGGAATTTCGGTAAGTTGTACAACATGTGGGTTTTGTGTGTTCCAGGTTAAAAACCCAAAATGTTTTGATTTTTTTAGTTGTGCATTAATTTGGCTCTTGGTGTTTAGCAAAGATTGTATCCTTGCGTATTTGCCACTTGTTTTATTTATAATGCCCACAATGCCTTTGGATGTAATAACACCCATATCAGGCTCTAGGGAGTGATTGTGGCCTTTATCTATAGTGATGTGATTGTTTGTTTTACCATACACATTGTTAATCACCCTGGCGCCTGTGAACTTGAAGTTTTTTGACAAAGTACTATCTAGCGCTTTTTGCCCTAAAGGAGTGTTGCTATTTGCCTGAAACTTTAACAGGACGCTATTTTGCTCCAAAAGTATTTTGTTTTGCTCTTTAAGATCAAAATACTCAGTGATATTTGATGTTACACTGTACACTTTTGCGCTAAAAAAATTAGTAGAACTTATCAGTTTACTGTTGTGGTAGGAGTGTGACTGTAGCGTTAGAATAAAGGAAATTAAAAACAATAATGCAAACAACAGAAAATTTTTGTTCTTGATAAAGAAATAAATAATTTGCTGCATGAATTTATTGTGTCAAGAGATCCTATTTTAGTTAACTGTTTTTTCCAAAAAGACTGGCTCGTTTAATTTTTGATTTCTTACCCCTTACCAATTAAAACACTCTTGTATTTAGCAAGGTTTTTTAGGGTAATACCCGTTCCACGAACTACGGCTCTTAAAGGGTCTTCTGCAATGTATACCGGCAGGTCTGTTTTTTGAGATAAACGTTTATCAAGACCTCTTAGCATAGATCCTCCACCGGCAAGATAAATACCAGTGTTGTATATATCTGCAGCCAATTCTGGTGGTGTTTGAGATAGGGTTTCCATCACAGCATCTTCAATGCGTAGGATAGATTTGTCTAAGGCTTTTGCAATTTCACGATACCCTGTCATTACTTGTTTTGGTTTCCCTGTTAACAAATCACGACCTTGAACTGCCATTTCTTCTGGGGGAAGTTCTAAATCTTCTGTGGCAGCACCAATTTGTATTTTAATTTTCTCGGCGGTTCTATCTCCAACATATAAATTGTGTTGGGTGCGCATGTAATACACAATATCATTGGTAAAGACATCTCCGGCAACCTTTACAGATTTATCACAAACAATACCTCCAAGAGCTATTACTGCAATTTCTGTTGTACCACCTCCTATGTCTACCACCATGTTACCTTTAGGTTGCATAATATCTACACCAATACCTATGGCTGCTGCCATTGGCTCATGGATTAGGTATACTTCTTTCCCGTTAACTCGTTCTGCACTTTCTTTTACAGCGCGCATCTCCACTTCTGTAATACCACTTGGAATACATATTACCATTCTCAGTGAAGGTGTGATCCATTTTTTCTTTAAAGCTGGAATGTCTTTAATGAATATATTTATCATCTGTTCACTGGCATCAAAATCTGCAATTACTCCGTCCTTAAGAGGCCTAATTGTTTTGATGTTTTCATGGGTCTTTCCTTGCATTAAAGCTGCTTCTCTACCAACGGCTATTATTTTACCAGTTTCACGATCTCGTGCAACAATAGATGGTGCATCTACTACTACTTTATCGTTATGAATAATAAGCGTGTTTGCCGTTCCTAGGTCTATGGCAATCTCTTCGGTAAGGAAATCAAAAAATCCCATGGGTGTTATTGTAGTGTTTTAATTATACGTTCTTGTTTAGACTCTTACACAAATGTACTAAAATTTAATGCTTAAAATGACGTGTTGCTGTAAATACCATTGAAACATTATTTGCATCACAATAATCGATACTTAATTGGTCTTTTATCGAGCCTCCTGGTTGTATTACAGCGGTTATTCCTGCGGTATCTGCAATTTCTACACAATCAGGAAAAGGGAAGAAAGCATCACTAGCCATCACCGCTCCTTGAAGATCAAAATTAAAGTTTTTTGCTTTTTGTATGGCTTGGTTTAGGGCATCTACACGAGAGGTTTGTCCTGTGCCACTTGCACACAACTGACCGTTTTTGGCTAGTACAATTGTATTTGATTTGGTGTGCTTGCAAATTTTGGACGCAAAAAGTAAATCTTTCAGCTCTTGTGAGGTTGGTTTTTTGCTTGTTGGGTATGCTAATCCTTCACGGGTATCGGTGATGGTATTTCTGTCCTGCACTAACGTTCCGTTAAGACATGTTCTAACAGTTGTTTTTGAGAGTGTAACTTGTTTTTGTATCAACAAGATTCTATTTTTCTTTCCTTTTAAAATTTCAATAGCATCACTAGCAAAAGAAGGGGCAATCACAACCTCGCAAAACAATGAATGAATCTCATTTGCTGTAGCCGCATCAATTTGTGTGTTACAAATTAAAACACCTCCAAAGGCAGAGACAGGGTCTCCAGCCAACGCATCAACATAGGCCTTGTGTAAGGTGTCTCTCTGAGCAAAACCACAAGCATTATTGTGTTTTAAAATAGCAAATGTAGGCTGCTCTCCCGTAAATTCATTCATAAGGTTTATCGCGGCATCAACATCAAGAAGATTGTTGTAGCTCAATTCTTTTCCGTGAAGCTTGTCAAACATCTGGTCAAAATCTCCAAAGAAAAATCCTTTTTGATGCGGGTTTTCTCCATAACGCAACACGTTTGCATTTGTTTGTGAAATTTTAAGCGCCGTAATCTCTTGGTTTGCATTAAAATAATTAAAAATTGCGGTGTCATAGTTAGAAGAAACATTAAAAGCTTTTGCTGCAAAATGTCTTCTAGCTGCAATGTCAATGGTGCCCTGGTTTTGAGAAATAAGTTCTAAAAATTCAGAGTAATCTTCCATGGATGATACACAAATGGTGTCTTTGAAATTTTTTGCAGCAGCACGAATTAGTGAAATGCCGCCAATGTCAATTTTTTCAATAATATCTTCTTGGGAAGCTCCGCTAGAGACTGTTTTTTCAAAGGGATATAAATCTACAATAACAACATCTAACTGAGGGATGTTGTATTGCTGCATTTGCTCCCTATCTGAGGGGTTGTCTTGCCTGTTTAGAATACCTCCAAATACTTTGGGGTGTAATGTTTTAACACGTCCACCCAATATAGATGGATAGTCTGTCACACTCTCCACAGCAACCACCTCTATGCCTAGATCATTTATAAATTTTTGGGTACCTCCGGTAGAGTATATGGTAACCCCAAGGTCATTTAGTTTTTGGACAATAGGGGCCAATCCGTCTTTGTGAAATACAGATATTAAAGCCGAAGATATTTTTTTGATATCACTCATTACTTAGGTGGTTTTTTTGAAGTGTAATTGAACGTATTTTAAAGACGTAAAAATACATAATAAGAGCTATTGTTTGTAACAAATTTAATCACTTTGCGACTTACTTTTTGTCTGTATATAACTATTTTGTAGATAAAAGAACCTGTTATGCCTTTGTTTAGTATGTTCGGGGTATTTTTGATTTGTTAATAGGCATTTCATAACTTTATAAAATTAAAAATGTATACGTTTTAACGTTACTTTTTTTACAAAAATATCAGACATTTACAACTCCTTTACCGGGATTTTACCAAACTAAAAAAGCTATTATGTTAATTTATCTTAGGGTCCTTAAAGAAAGTTTTTATTTTGCTATAAGCGCCCTAGTGAACAATAAATTGAGAACCTTTTTATCATTGCTTGGAGTTACCATCGGGATTTTCTCAATTATCGCTGTATTGGCTGCTGTAGATTCATTAAAAAATGAAATTGAGGGTAGTATCAGTTCTTTAGATAACTCAACAATTTTCTTGGCTAGATTTTCCTTTGGGCCTTCAGAAGTTCCAAGATGGAAACGAGAACAATTTCCAAACGTGAGTTTTGAAGAATACAAACTATTAAAAGATGCCGTTCCAAACATAAAGGCCGCTTCTTTTACCCTAAATGTTGCGCCAGCAACAGTAAAGCATGAAGATAGAACGGTAAGCAATGTTGAGGTTGGCGCCGTTACGGAGGGCTATTATGATATTGAGTCTCTACAATTGGCACAGGGGAGGTTTTTTAATGAGGCAGAATCTAACAGTGGAACTCCGGTAATAGTTTTAGGTAATGAAATTGCAGTGTCTCTATTTGATGATGTTTCCTATGCCCTTGGAAAAAAAATACGCCTATACGGCATGAAATTTGTAGTAATTGGTGTTTTAGAAAAGCAAGGGAGCCCTCTCTTTGGAAGCTCTAAAGACACCTCCATATTCATACCTTCCAACGTGATTAGAAGAATCTACGGAGAAAATAATAGAGCTGTGCTGCCTTTTATTGTTATCAAACCAGAAAAAGGTATTGATAATGATGAGTTTATAGCACAATTAAAACAGCGCCTAAGAATTAAAAGAGGTGTTAAAGCAGATGATATTGATAATTTCTTTGTGAATCAATTACAAGGCTTCGCAGATGTTATCGATGACATTATTGGTACCTTAAACTTGGTTGGGCTTTTTATTAGTTTCTTCTCTTTACTTGTTGGGGGCTTTGGTATTGCCAATATTATGTTTGTGAGTGTAAAGGAGCGAACCAATTTGATTGGGATTCAAAAATCTCTTGGAGCAAAAAATAAATTTATCTTATTCCAATTTTTATTTGAAGCTGTAATTCTTGCTCTTATTGGTGGCGTTATAGGGCTTGTTCTGGTGTATTTTGTTTCCTTGATAGCCTCTTCAATGGCTGGAGATTTTGAGTTTATACTCTCTACAAAAAACATGATTATTGGAACGGGTGTTTCTGCAGCTATTGGTTTAATTTCTGGGATACTGCCTGCAATTTCTGCCTCTAAATTAGATCCTGTGGAGGCCATAAGAACAGGAATGTAGTTTTTTACAAAATAGTGGCAACCTTTTCATTTAGCCAGGTTAGAAAATCTTCATCTACTTTTGTGAAGGGGTCTTGCGTGTTTGAATCTATATCTATTTGACCAATATTCTCACCGTTTTTAAATAGTGGTATTACAATTTCTGCTTTTACTGAAATACTACATGCAATATAATTGTCTTGCGCCTTTACATCTGCTACCACAAAGTTTTTGTTACTTACAGCAACCTGGCCGCAGATACCTTTTCCAAACTCAATAACGGTATGCTCTGTGGGTGCCCCACAATAAGCTTTTAAATGGAGTGTTTTTGTGGCATGATTTGCAAAATAAAAACCGACCCAATCATAATACGATACCTGTTGTGTAAGATGCTTACAAATATTCTGTAATCGCTGGTCTACAGTAGCAGTCTTGTCCTCTATTATAGCAGTAAGCTGAGGTTTTAAAGTATCTAAAATCATGGCGGTAATTTTTTTGGTAAAAGTATTTCAAAGTTGGTATACTATCCAATTTCTTTGCTTTTTTTTTCTTAGTAGGTTTTTGTTTTTTGTTTTTCGTACTTTTGCTTAATAAATTATACTTATGAAACACCTATTACATACTCTTTTTTTAGGAATGTCATTATTTCTTTTTTCTTGTAAAAATCAAACCAATGCCAATGAGCCAGAAATTAAAACAGCACCTGTGGCTATTGAGTTAATTAGTGAGGGTGAAATTCAGGACGTGACTTTTACATCAAAAGGCGCCTCTAAAGTTTTTCATTATTATACAAAATTAAAAAATGCGCTAGTTAATACAAATCCTACTGCTACAGCACAGGCAGCTAAAGAGCTATCCTCTAGTGTATCTTTAATGGGTGGAGATGAAATTACTCTTGCTGCTATAAAGGAAATTTCAATATCAAATGATATCCAGGTGCAGCGCGAAAAATTTGTGATTGTTACTACCAGCGTTGAGAAATTATTAGAAAACAATGTTGCCACAGGACTTTTCTACAAGCAGTATTGCCCAATGGCATTTAATAACACAGGCGGGTACTGGTTAAGTAACTCTAAAGAAATTAGAAACCCATTTTTTGGAGATAAAATGCTGAAATGCGGTAGGATAGATAAAGAAATTAACTAAAATTTACCGCCAAGGCTTTACTATTGTTGTAATTTTACACTGTGAAACAAATCACCTCTATACTACTAACGCTACTATTACTAATTAGTAATACAGGCATAACCTACGCCCAACATTTTTGTGGTGGCCACCAGATGATGGCCAAAGTGACCATAGGGCAAGAACGGTTATCTTGTGGTATGGCACCGGTAAAAGATCTTTGTGATGAGTCTCACCAAAGTGATACCCACTCTTGTTGTAACAATCTCTACACTCAAGTAGCTTTTGATGACACCGTTGAGCAGCCCATTGTTGAATTTCAACTCACACCGCCCTTCAAAGCTAATACTACTACTTTTAGCGCTAGTGCTTGTGAAATTCTAACACTCCAAAAAGAAGTTGTCTACACCATCTACAACCCCCCACCTTTAATAAAAAATTTTCCTGTTCTTTTCGACACCTTCTTAATTTAATATATTATAAACGGCTATTTCTTAGATAGCAATGCTTTTGTGTGCACCTATTTTTTTAGGTGCCACATGTAATCATATATTAAATTTAAAAAAATGACACAAACATATCATATTCAAGGAATGACTTGTAATGGTTGCAAGGATTCTGTAACAAGAGCCTTTCAATCTCTAGAAGGAGTTCATCAGGTACATGTTGATCTTGAAAAAGGCACAGCTTTACTAACTACGGCTTCGGTTTTTCAAACCAAGTTATTAAAAGAGGCGCTGCCCTCAAAATTTACCCTGATTGAATCTAATACCCAAACGGTAAAACAAAACAATGTGTTTGACAGGGATAAAAAAGCCCCTCAAGGGTCAAAGCTGGAGCAACTAAAACCCTTGTTTTTGATTTTTGGATTTTTGCTACTTATTAGTAGCGCTTTAAATTTTAGAGGATTTACTACCTTAGATTTTATGCTCGATTTTATGGGCTTATTTTTCTTTGTCTTTAGCCTTTTCAAGTTTTTAGATCTCTCTGGATTTGCCTTGTCATTTGCTATGTATGATCCTCTGGCAAAGCGTCTACCTTTATACGGCCGGGTATATCCTTTTTTAGAATTGACTCTTGGTTTTTTGTTGTTAGCAAAAATCCAACTACCAATAGCGCTACTTGTAACGGTTATTTTATTAAGTATAACCACCATTGGAGTTTGCATTGTTTTACTTCAAAAAAAACAAATAACATGCGCCTGTCTTGGAACGGTTTTAAAACTGCCCATGACCCAAGCCACATTTATTGAAAATAGCGTCATGATTTTTATGGCCACATTCATCTTATTAACACATTATATATAATGAAACATATTTTATACCTATTGCTAGTGTTTCCAGCACTGCTTTTTTCACAACAAAAAGTATCTGGTAGAATTTTAGAACTACAAAACAATAAAGAAGTACCCCTGCCTTTTGCCAATGTTTTTTGGCTTAATTCTCAGGTGGGTACTGTTACTGATATCGACGGAAATTTCAGCATTGAGTTTGCGGCTCAATACTCAAAATTAGTGGTAAGTTATGTGGGATATACAACAGATACAATCTCTGTTACCAATCCAAATACGTTTGTAAAACACGTGTTACAATCTAAGGGAACTTTAGATGAAGTGTTACTAACTTCAAGAATTAAAGCAACCTCTAGGTCTTTTCTTGGAGCAGAAAACGTGATTAACATTTCTAGTGCAGAATTATTAAAGGCGGCTTGTTGTAATCTTTCAGAAAGTTTTGAAACCAACCCATCCATAGATGTTAATTTTGCAGATGCTATTACAGGGGTTCGTCAAATAAGATTACTAGGGCTCACGTCTCCATACACGGTAATCACCACCGAGAACATTCCTTCTGTCAGGGGGGCTTCTCAGGCCTATGGGCTTAGTTTTATTCCTGGAACTTGGGTAGAGAGTATCCAAATCACCAAAGGGGCAGGTAGTGTTGTAAATAGTTTCGAAAGCATTGCAGGACAGATTAATGCAGAACTTGTAAAGCCCAGCACAGATAATAAAATATTTGTAAATGCCTTTGGCGCTTTGGGAGGTAGACAAGAATTAAATGTTCACTTAAACACAAAACTTACAGACACTTGGAGCACCGGAGTATACCTTCACGGAAACACAAGAGATAAAAAAAATGACAGAAATGAAGATGGATTTCTTGACAATCCGCTGGCTAAACAAATAAATTTTATGAACCGCTGGCAATATGCAAATCCTAAAACGGGTTTTGTGAGTTTTATATCTCTTAATTATTTAAAAGATGATAAGCAGGTTGGGCAAACGGGTTTTGTGCCAAATCGGGATCGTGGCACTACTAATTTTTGGGGAGGTGAGGTTGATACACAGCGCGCTGGTTTTACTGCCAAACTAGGCTATGTAACCCCGAGTGCACCCTATCAATCTATTGGTATACAAGTAGCCGGAAATAGACATGAGCAAAATTCTTATTTTGGATTACGAGAGTACAATATACAGCATGATAGTGGGTATGTTAGTGGTATTTTTAATTCTATTATTGGTGATTCTAGGCATACTTTTAAAACAGGTATTACAGCCGCTTATGATGATTATAAAGAACTGGTAGAGAGTACAAATTACAACAGAACAGAACAAAGTCTTGGAGCCTTTTTTGAATACTCCTTTGATGATTTAGAGAATTTTACCATGACATCCGGCCTTCGTGTAGACACCCATAATTTATTAGGCACCTTTGTTACCCCTAGATTTCATGCGCGTTATACCCCTTGGAATAAAGCGGCACTAAGAGCTTCTTTTGGTAGAGGAAAACGCAGTGCCACTATTTTTACAGAAAACCAGTCGCTTTTTGCAACCTCAAGGGCTATCTCTATCACAGATAATGGTGGGCCTATTTATGGGCTGGATCCAGAAATTGCCTGGAACTACGGTCTTTCTTTTTTACAAGGATTTACTGTTTTTGATCGTAAGGCAGAGGTGAGTATGGATTTTTATAGAACAGATTTTCAAAATCAAGTGGTTGTAGATTGGGAAGATCCTAACCAGATACGTTTTTACAATGCACAAAACGCAACTACTGCCAATAGCCTTCAAATAGACTTGAGCTATGCTATATTAGAGCGTTTAGATTTTAGAACAACATATAAATACTATGACGTACAAACAGACTATGCTATTGGAAGATTAGCTAAAGCTTTAACTCCAGAGCATCGTTTTTTTGCAAACCTATCCTACCAGACACTTCTGTATAAAGAAGCGCAATGGAAATTTGACGCAACCTATAACTGGTTAAGCTCTCAACGCCTCCCCAGCACTCAAACCAATGAGGCTCCTTATAGACTCCCAGAGAATACTCCTTCTTTAGGTACACTAAATACACAAATCACCAAAGTATTTAGTTCTAAGTTTGAAATATATATAGGAGCAGAGAATATTACAGATCAAAGACAAGAGAACCCAATTTTGGACGCTCAAAACCCTTTTGGTTCAAATTTTGACACTACATTTGTATATGGGCCAATTTTTGGAGCTAATTATTACGCAGGATTAAGATATAAAATAAACTAAAATTAAAGAAGATGAAAAATGTATTACTAGTATTGATGCTTGTTTTTGGAGCAAGTGTTTTTGGACAAAATAAAAATGCAAAAGCAGTTATTGCCGTTGACGGAGTATGTATGATGTGTAAAGATCGTATAGAAAAAGCATCTATCAAGACCAAAGGAGTAAAGTCTGCGGTTTGGAATCTAGACACAAAAGAGTTGCGAGTAATTTATAATGAAGAAAAAACAACCTTAGCTGCTATAAATGCCTCTGTTGCCGCCGTTGGTCATGACACAGAACAAATAAAAGCAACAGAAAAGGCGTATCAAAGTGTACACCCTTGTTGTAAATACAGAGACCAGGATGTGCAAAAAGAGCACACCATGGACAATTAATTTTTAGCTTCATAAAGTTTCTTAAAACTACTTTTTTTTGAGAGTGGTTTTTGTATTTTTATGCTATGATATTAAAACCAAAAATCTTACTATACATAATAACCTTTTGCGTGCTTGTTGCAGCTGTTGTTTGGGAGTATTATATCTGTCTCTTATACACATCTGACGCTGCCGACGAAGAGGATAGTGT
>CAJXUG010000005.1:0-23521 GCA_913060785.1 uncultured Flavobacteriaceae bacterium
GATCTACACTATCCTCTTCGTCGGCAGCGTCAGATGTGTATAAGAGACAGGTAGCGTCCTTTGGTCAAAAAAAAGAAGTAAAAAAGGCTCAAAAAGCTTTTATTAAAGGAGATGTTGATGTAGCACAAATGTGGCTGGATACTGCAGCTACTAAATTGGGTGATGCAGACCTTGATACAAAAATAGATTACTATATAGCTAAAGGTGAAATTACCCTTTCTCAGGCCGGAAAATCTGGATTTGAGCAAATGAAAGATGCTACTGCTGCCTATAAAATGGCTCAAGAATTGGATACAAATAAACAGTATCAAGGCATGATTAATGATGGATTAGATAAAGCTCGTGTAGCTATATTTAATAGTGCCATTACAGACTCAAATGCAAAAAATTTCTCAGAAGCTGGTGAGAAATTTTATTTAAGCTATACGGTAAAAAATGACACTATTGATTTGTACTATGCCGCAGGTAGTATGATAAATGCAAAGGATTATGAGGCAAGTCTAGATTACTATCAGCAGTTACTTGATCTTGGCTACACAGGTATCAAAAAGAAATATACAGCACTTCGTATAGAAGATGATAAGGAAGTAACCTTTTCCTCAGAGCAAGACAGAAACACTGAGTTACTATCTGGGAAGTACACCAAACCAGGTGAGCGAATGTCTGCCTCTGTAAAAGGAGATATTTTAAAAAATGTAGTGCTTATTCTCTCAAGTAGAGGAGAGAATGATAAGGCAATTGCACTGATGAAAGAAGCTAGAGAAGAAAACCCAACAGATATTACACTAGTTAGAGCAGAAGCAGAAATGGTTTATAAAATGGGAGATATAGCCCGTTATGATGAGTTGATGCAACAAGTTTTACAATTTGACCCTTCAGATCCGGAGCCTTATTACAACATAGGTGTTGTTGCGGCTGCTTCGGGAAATCCAGTAAAAGCAATGGAGTTTTACAAAAAAGCGATTGAACTAAAACCAGACTATCCATCTGCTCAAGTAAATCTTGGTGCTTTGATACTCAGAGATGAGATGAAAATTGTAGATGAAATGAACTCCTTAGGAATGTCTAAGGCAGATTCTAAAAAGTATGACGCTTTAGAGGCTAAACGAGAAGGACTTTACCGAGAAGCGCTTCCATATCTAGAGTCGGCATATGCCTCAAGAGGTAATAATCCTCAATTAATAAGAAAGCTAATGGAGATTTATAGCCAACTGAGTATGGATGCTAAGTTTTCTGAAATGAAATCTAAACTCTCTGAATTAGAGAACTAAACTACATTATAATTAGTATTAAAAAATCCCGCTATAACATGACGGGATTTTTTATATTAAGAAAGTAAGTATTCTTAAATTAGTTTATATAATGCGCTTTATCACTCTTAATTTATGAGTGTGCAGGCTTGTTTGAATATTAAAAATACCTGTATGGTCTAACCTATCTATACGTACTTTTCCGTGGGCATGAATAATGTAGTTGTCTTTCATTATAATTCCTACATGTGTTATATCACCCTCAGCGTTGTCAAAAAATGCTAAATCACCAGGTTCACTTTCTTCAATAAAACTTAGGGCCTCTCCTTGCTCAACCTGTTGGCTTGCATCACGTTTGAGACGGTATCCGTTTAGTTTGTACACCATTTGAGTAAACCCACTACAATCTATACCAAAAGGAGTTTTACCACCCCATAAATAAGGCGTGTTAAGGTATAAAAGAGCTGTATTTATTAAATTGTCTTTGGCAAATTTTTCTTGTACGCAACTGCCTTCAAAATCATGATTTAAAATAGCTAAGCCGTTTAAAGAACTACCCATGACTATAGATAACATTTGGTTATCCTTTGTGGAGACCATATCTACCAAATCTTCACAGACAATAGGTGTCTGCCTTGTGATATCATTGTAATTTTCTTCTTCAATAAATAGAAATTGTTTGTTGTCTATCCATGCCTGATAACCATCAAAGGCTAAGCGTATTTTACTCCATTTTTTTCTAGACTCCAATACTTTAAAGACTTCTCCATACAATACTTGCGTTACAAGCTCACTGCTGTCTGCAGCTTCTGCTCTAAGGGGCACCATACTAAGGTTGCAAATACCGTATTTCATAGAATAAATTGTGAGTTAGGCTCTTTCAATTACCATAGCAGAAGCACCACCACCACCATTACAAATTGCAGCTGCTCCTATTTTTGCGTCATTTTGTTGCAGTACATTTAATAGTGTTATTAGAATTCGAACACCACTAACTCCCAGTGGATGCCCTAAAGATACCGCGCCACCATTTACATTTACAATGCTGCTATCAAGCCCTAAAATTTTCATGTTGGCAAGGCCAACTACTGCAAAGGCTTCATTAAGCTCAAAGAAATCTACCTGATCTTGAGTTATCCCAGCTTTGGAAAGCGCTTTCGGTAAAGCCTTTGAGGGAGCTGTTGTGAACCATTGCGGCTCATGAGCTGCATCTGCATATCCTTTTATGGTTGCCAATATGGTTAGTCCAAGTTCATTAGCTTTTTCTTCACTCATTAAAATTAGTGCACCAGCACCATCATTAATAGTAGAAGCATTTGCGGCTGTAACGCTACCTTCTTTTGTAAAAGCAGCTCGTAGTGCTGGAATTTTATCAATTCTCACGTTTTTAAACTCTTCATCTTCACTTATAATAAGGGCATCACCTCTTCTTTGGGGCACTGCAACTGGTATTACTTCGTTAGTGAATTTACCTTCACTCCATGCCTTTGCAGAGCGCCTGTAAGATTCAATGGCAAATGCATCTTGATCTTCTCTTGAAAAACTATATTTTGCTGCGCAGTTATCTGCCAAAACACCCATGGCATTTTTGTCAAAGGGATCAACCAGACCGTCTTTTTGCATACCGTCTTCCATGGCGGCTGGTCCAAATTTCACTCCTTTACGCATGTGCATATAATGAGGGATATTACTCATACTCTCCATACCTCCAGCTATAACAACGTTAGCGTCACCAAGGGCAATAGCCTGCGCTGCATTCATTACAGCTTTCATACCAGAGGCGCATACTTTATTTACTGTAGTACAGGGCACTGTATCTGGTATACCAGCGCCTAATGCTGCTTGTCTAGCTGGTGCTTGACCCACTGCAGCTTGTACTACATTACCCATATATACTTCATCTACTTGGTTTGGATCTAAGTTGATTTTACCTAAAGCTCCTTTGATAGCAAAGCTCCCTAATTGGGTAGCTGTTAGTGAGGATAAACCTCCCATAAAACTACCTATTGGTGTTCGTGCCGCTGCAACAATAACAACTTTTTTTAACATAATATTGAATTAATATTTTTTTGACCAGTTCTAATACTGAGCTTTAAATAATGACTGCAAAATTACATATTTATAACTAAATTATCAATATTTACAGCCATAGGTTTTGCTAGTGCATATACCAATAGGTATCTTTACCTTGAATACATCTCATTATGAAAAATACATTAAGCATTTTATCTAGAAACCAATCCATACTATACAAGGGGTTTCTTTTTATTGCTGCTACATTTTTAATATTGTATCTTTTTCCAAAAGCTGGACAATTTAAGTATGATTTTCAGAAAGGTAAACCTTGGCAGTATGAGAATTTGTATGCGCCGTTTAGTTTTACAATAAAAAAAGACGCATCATCATTAGAGATTGAAAAACAGCAGATAGTTAATAATGCAGTACCTTATTTTAATATAGATATTGCTGCTGTTGAAGGTGTTAAAATAGAATTTTATCGTTTATTAGACGAAGCCTACCAGAATTCATTGTTTAGGGTTTCAAAAATATTACTGCAAAGCAAAGGTGTTACTATAATAGATGAAATTTATAAACATGGGGTTGTAAATGAATTGTACTCTTATGACCCAGACAAGCTTGTGTATCTCAAAAGCGGTAATGAAATAGATGAGGTTACCTTTCATCAAATTGTTAGGTATGATGACATTGACTCTATCATTAAGGTATCTACCTCTTTGGAAACGATTTCTCCTAGTATAGATTTGCTAGAAAAAATACTTAAAATAGTTATCAAGCCCACTGTTTCTTTAAATACCAAACTAACCCAGGCAGCTATCGATGATGAGGTAAATGCCATGAATCCTAACAAAGGAATTATAGAGAAAAGTGGCCGTATCATTGCCAAAGGAGAACTAGTAGATACCGATGCATACCAAATTCTAGATTCTTTAAAAGCAGAATATCAATCTCAAGTCTGGACCAAATCAAATTATCTCTGGCTTTTGGTTGGGTATGGTTTGCTTGTAATGCTGGTGCTGTTAATGTTATTATTGTTTCTAAACAAATACAGGCCTGAGATATATAATAACAATACCAAAGTAACCTTCATCTTTTTTAATGTAATGTTAATGGTTTTACTCACCACCATTGTGGTTAAGATGGATGCCAAATATGTGTATGTAGTGCCCCTTTGTATTTTGCCATTAATTCTAAAGGCATTTTTTGATCCTAGATTAGGGTTGTATGTTCACGTGCTTACTATATTATTACTTGGATTTATAGTGCCTAATAGTTTCGAATACTTGTTTTTGCAAATTATTGCAGGTATTGTAACCATATTAACGGTGTCTGAACTATACAAAAGAGCAAATTTGTTTATCTCTGTTGCACAGATAACGTTTATTTATATTATTGGATATTTTGCATTTGTACTTATACAAGAAGGGAATATTTATGAATTTGAATGGGTCATTTTTGGGTATTTCGTTTTATGTGGTTTGGCTACTTTATTTGCCCATCCATTAATTTATTTTTACGAGAAATTATTCGGTTTGGTATCAGATGTTTCATTGTTGGAGTTGAGTGATACAAATTCAAAATTATTAAAAGAACTCTCTAACAAAGCCCCTGGCACATTTCATCATTCTTTAAATGTAGCTAATCTTGCCGAAGCTGCTGCACAAGAAATTGGAGCCAATTCTATGCTAGTTAGAGTAGGTGCTTTGTATCATGATATTGGTAAAATGGCGAGCCCTACATTTTTTACAGAAAACCAATTAAGTGGTATAAACGCTCATGATGAATTAGACCCAAAAGAAAGTGCTAGTATTATTTTGAATCATGTTATAGACGGTATTGAAATTGCAAGAAAATATAATCTCCCAGACAGAATTATAGATTTTATACGTACCCACCATGGCACAAGTATGGTGTATTATTTTTACAAAAAAGAGCTTGAAAAACAAGGTCAAGCAAACAAAGAGGATTTTAAATATCCTGGACCCATCCCTTTTTCTAAAGAAACTGCAATTTTAATGATGGCAGATAGTGTGGAGGCAGCTAGTAAAAGTTTAAAAGATCCTACTTCAACTAAGATTGATGTATTTGTAGAAAAAATTATTGATGCCCAGATGGAGCAAGGTCAGTTTTTAAACTCTGATGTAACTTTTAAAGAGATTGAACTCATAAAGAAAGTTCTAAAGAAAAAACTAAATAATATGTTTCATTTACGAGTAGAATATCCAGAGTAATAAACCTTAATTATACTCTAGTTGTACTTCATAACTATTATTTTCTGTCTTGATTTGTTAAAAAGTAGTACTTTTGTATCCTCAATACGTTTCAGAACACTTCCATATGAGCCAAAAAACACTATTAGACGCAACAGAGATTCATGTCGCTTTGCATCGTTTGGCTTGTCAATTAATAGAAAACCACAACGATTTTTCACAAACAGTGCTCATTGGTATACAGCCAAGGGGTGGTTTTCTTGCCAAACGCTTGGTAAGGCTTTTACAAAATGATTATAAAATTAAAGACGTACAACTAGGTTTGTTAGATATAACCTTTTACCGTGATGACTTTAGAAGAAGTGAAAAACCTCTAGAGGCAAATAAAACTGCTATAGATTTTGTTGTAGAAGATAAAAAAGTAGTGTTTATTGATGATGTACTCTACACAGGAAGAAGCATTAGAAGCGCATTAACCGCTATACAAGACTTTGGCCGCCCTACAGAAATAGAATTACTCACCCTTATAGATAGAAGATTTAGCAGGCATCTGCCCATACAGCCAGATTACAGGGGTAGGCAAGTAGATGCTATTGGTGGTGAGAAGGTAAAGGTTTGTTGGCTAGAAAATGAAGGAGAAGACGCAGTCTATTTAATAAAAGAACAATTATAAAAATGTCTGAGCTAAGCGTAAATCACTTATTAGGAATAAAATACATCACAGAAGAGGATATACAACTCATCTTTGAAACCGCAGATCATTTTAAAGAAGTAATACATAGGCCCATTAAAAAAGTGCCCTCACTTAGAGATATTACCATTGCTAATTTATTTTTCGAGAATAGTACCCGCACTAGACTCTCTTTTGAACTTGCAGAAAAAAGACTTTCTGCGGATATTATAAACTTTTCTGCTGGATCCTCTTCAGTAAAAAAAGGAGAATCTTTAGTAGATACAGTAAACAACATTCTATCAATGAAGGTTGATATGGTTGTGATGCGCCACCCCAATCCTGGAGCTGGTGTATTTCTGTCAAAACATATAAACGCAAGTATTATCAACGCAGGAGATGGCGCTCATGAGCACCCTACGCAAGCTCTTTTGGATTGCTACTCTATTAGAGAGCGTTTTGGAGATGTGGCTGGTAAAAAAGTAGTCATTGTTGGAGATATTCTACATTCAAGAGTTGCTTTGTCTAATATTTTTGCACTTCAAAAACTAGGCGCAACGGTAAAGGTTTGTGGTCCTAAAACATTAATGCCAAGACATATAGAATCATTGGGAGTTAGCTTTGAGCCTAATTTAATAAAAGCATTAAATTGGTGTGATGTGGCAAATATGCTGCGCGTACAAAATGAACGTATGGATATTAGTTATTTTCCATCTACCAGAGAGTACACACAGCAGTTTGGGTTAAATAAAATAATATTAGACAATCTAGATAAAGAAATTATTGTCATGCACCCAGGGCCAATTAATAGAGGTGTTGAGATTACCAGTGATGTGGCAGACTCCAAACAAGCCATTATCCTAGATCAAGTTCAAAACGGATTGGCTGTGCGTATGGCTGTCTTATATTTGTTGGCTTCCAAAATCAAAAGAAATGATAATTAATACCTCCAAAACGTTTACTGTCTTAAAAGACCAAAAAGATGGTATTGAAGATTTTGCTAAGTTTTTAAATCACAGTATTCCTGCTCGTTTTAAAGATCAAAATCTCATCATTGATTTGTTGTCTTATACCAATCTATCTTTAGAGCAATTGCTTATGTTTATAAAGATTTCTAACCAACATAGAATTTCAAAACATTCTTTTGTAATAGTAAATAATGCACTTGATCCAAATATACTGCCTAATGAGATTATGGTGGTGCCAACACTATTAGAGGCACAAGATATTATTGAAATGGAAGAAATTGAAAGAGATCTTGGTTTTTAAAACCATACTTGCTTCTTTATACGTTTTTGATAAGAGCACTAATTTAACACCTATGTCTAATCTAGTATTTAAATAGCATGAAATTAACAATAGTTGGTTGTCATTCTGCCTCACCACGCTATGATGCTAATCCTACAGCGCAAATACTGGAAGTAAAAGGACACTTGTTTTTAATAGATTGTGGAGAGGGTACTCAGGTTCAGCTTAGAAAATTCAAAATAAAATTTGCTAGAATAAAACACATTTTTATTTCTCACTTGCACGGTGACCACTTTTTTGGTTTGGTGGGTTTAATATCCACATTTAAATTATTAGGTAGAGATGCTAGTTTACACATATATGGGCCAAAAGGTATTAAACAAGCTATTTTACTGCAGCTTAAATTAGGTAAAACCTATACTAATTTTGAGCTTTACTTTCATGAGTTAGAAAGCAACCAACCAGAGCTATTGTTTGAAGATGCTGTTTTGAGTATCACGACCATACCTTTAAAACATAGAGTATATACAAATGGTTTTTTGTTTCAACAAAAGTCTGGAGAACGAATTTTAAATATTCAAAAAACAAAAGAGTTGGATATAGACCCTTCCTACTACCAAAAAGCCAAACAAGGTTTTGATGTACCAGATAGTAAAGGGGATATGGTCTCTAACACAGCTATTACATTAGATCCAGCTCCTGCAAAATCATATGCTTATTGTAGTGATACCACTTATTATGAGGAAATAATACCTCAAATATCAAATACCACGCTACTCTACCATGAAGCTACTTTTTTACAACAGCATGCCGCATTGGCTCTAAAAACTATGCACAGTACTGCGCGCCAGGCTGCTTTAATAGCTAAAAAGGCAGCAGTAGGGTCTTTATTGCTTGGTCATTATTCTGGGCGTTACAATGATTACAATGAGTTTAAAAACCAGGCGCAGGAAGTTTTTTCAGCTACACAACTAGCGCAAGACGGTGAGGTTTTTGAAATCTAAGCCTTAAGGTGTCTTACTATTTTGCTTTTTTTGGATTTAATTTTTCACATAACTTTAAAGATTCTGGTATATTATAAATTATGCAATCTTTGTACCTTGCAGTAAAGTTAATTTTATGGACAAAAACCTTCACGACTACAGAAAATCCTATGAGAAAGGCTCTCTTACAGAAGATACTGTGCTGGAAAATCCATTAGAGCAGTTTGCTGCTTGGTTTGTAGATGCAGAAAAGACTCCTACTGTAGAGGAACCAAATGCGATGACGCTGAGTACTGTAGATGCGCAAGGTGTTCCAAAGGCTCGGGTCGTGCTGCTTAAAGAATTTACCCAAGAAGGTTTTGTTTTTTATACCAATTATACCAGTGGTAAAGGCCAGGCTATTGCACAAAATAACAAGGTCTGTATTTCTTTTTTTTGGCCCTCATTGGAGCGTCAAATTATAATAACGGGTAAGGCTGTTAAAATTTCAGAAGAAAAATCTAAAGCCTATTTTAATAAAAGACCTCGTGAGAGCCAATTGGGCGCCCTGGTAAGCGATCAATCAACCTCTATAGATAGCAGAGTAGCTTTAGAAGAAAAGCTACTGGATTTAGAAAAACAATACCAGACTAAACCTATAGTAAAACCGGCCCATTGGGGAGGCTATCTAATACAGCCAACCTCATATGAGTTTTGGCAGGGCAGAAGTAGTAGGTTGCATGATAGAATCAAGTATACAAAAATTAATAATAGCTGGAATATAGGTAGGCTGCAGCCCTAATTTAGAATATTATACCATTAGTAATGAAAACACTGTACTTTATTAGGCACGCTAAATCTTCATGGAAACATACTGTTGGAGATAGGCAAAGACCCTTAAAAAAACAAGGGGTTAATGATGCTTTACAGGTTTCAAAATTGGTGGCACAAACCATTGTAAAGCCACAAGTAATTATTACTAGTGATGCTCTAAGAACTCAAAGCACTGCAACGTATTTTAAAGATGCTTTTGAACTTAAAAATGATGCATTTGTGGTAAATCCTGAGTTGTATGATTTTAGTGGACAACAAGTTATGAAGCTTATTAAAGAATTAAAAAATACCCTAGATTGTGTTATGCTATGTGGCCATAATCATGCCTTCACATCTATTGTAAATATCTTGGGTAGTATTAGTATTAATAATGTACCTACTTGTGGTTTTGTAGCCATTACCTTTGAAGGGGATAAGTGGAGTGAGATAACCACAGGAACAACCATAAAAACAGTTTTCCCGAGAGAATTAAAATAAAATTATGACACCAAAACTAAATAAAGCCCCTCTTGAGAATAGCTATTATAACCGTGAATTAAGCTGGTTACAATTTAACGCACGCGTATTACAAGAGGCTGAAGATAATACAACTCCACTGCTTGAAAGGTTGCGTTTTATTGGTATTTTCTCAAACAATCTAGATGAGTTTTTTAAAGTAAGGTATGCAACTATAAAACGTATTGCTGATGCCGGTAAGGGCGGGCGTAGCTTTTTAGGAGGTATTCCAGCCTCTGAGCTTATGGAGCTAATTACCCAGACAGTAATCAAACAACAAAAAACTAGTTTAGGTATTTTAAGTGGCATTAAAGAGGAACTTAAAAAAGAGCAAATTTTTATGATTAACGAGACTGAGGTATCCAAGTCTCAGTCTAAATTTATTGCAGATTATTTCTTGCAAAAGGTAAGTCCTGCAATGGTTGTTATTATGATTGGTGAACTTAAAGAGTTTCCTTCATTAAAAGATAGCGCAGCCTACCTTGCCGTGAAAATGGAGATGGCTAAAGATGACACCACTTTTGAGTCAAAAAATAATTACGCCCTTATTGAAATACCAAAAAATGTAGAACGCTTTGTAGAGTTACCAACGCAAGATGGTAAAAAATACATCATCATTTTGGATGATTTAATACGATATATGCTACATAAAATATTTAGTATTTTCAAGTATGATCATATTTCTGCACACATGATAAAAATTACTCGTGATGCCGCCCTTGATATAGAGAGTGATTTAAGTAAGAGTTTTATTGATAAAATTTCTAAATCTGTAAAAAATAGAAGCGATGGAGCTCCTGTGCGCCTTGTATATGATAAAACCATAGACGACGAGACACTTTCTTTCTTGATGGATAAAATGGGAATAAAAAACTCTGATAGCATTAACCCTGGAGGAAGGTATCACAATAGAAGAGACTACATCAATTTTCCTAGCCTAGGACGCCAAGACCTGCAATACGAAAAAATCACACCACTGAATGTTCCTGGTTTAAGCCTTGTTGGAAGCCTTCTAGATAAAGTAGCTAAGAAAGATTATTTGCTACACGCGCCCTACCAGAGCTTTTCTTATGTTGTAAAGTTTTTGCGTGAGGCAGCACTTGACCCTACTGTAAAAACAATAAAGATTACTATTTATAGACTTGCAGAGGTATCTCACATTGCCAGTAGTTTGATTAATGCGGTTAAAAATGGTAAAGAAGTAACGGTACAAATAGAATTACAAGCACGTTTTGATGAACAGGCCAACATCCATTATGCTGAACAAATGCAGCGTGAAGGCGTGAAGCTTATATTTGGGGTAGCAGGGCTTAAGGTACATTGTAAAATATGTGTTGTTGAGCGTATGGAAGAGGGTAAATTAAAGAAATATTCATTTATAAGTACCGGAAACTTTAATGAATCTACGGCAAGAATATACACAGATTATACCTTATTTACCGCCAATCAAAAAATTGGAAAAGAACTCAATAGAGTGTTTGACTTTTTTGAAGTAAACTACAAAATTAAAGAGTACAAACATTTAATTGTCTCTCCACATTATACAAGAACAGCTATTTATGATTTAATAGAAACCGAAATATTTAATACCATGCAAGGTAAAAAAAGCGGTATTAAATTAAAACTCAATAGCCTGTCAGACAGTAGATTAATAGACAGACTTTATGCCGCAAGTAGGGCAGGGGTTAAAATTCAACTCATTGTTAGGGGTATTTGTTGCTTAATTCCAGGAGTAAAAGCAATGAGTGAAAACATTGAGGTGATTAGTGTGGTAGATAAGTTTTTAGAGCACCCAAGACTGTATATATTTGAGAATGATGGAGCCCCTAAAATATTCATATCTTCTGCAGATTTTATGCGCAGAAATTTAGATACTAGAGTAGAAATTTCGTGCCCTATATATGACCAGCAAATTAAAGAAGAAATTCTAGAAACCTTTGCTATTTGTTGGAGTGACAATGTAAAAGCACGATGTATTACTCAAAAACAAGACAACCTATACAGAAAAAATAATAATCCAAAAGTACGGTCTCAATTTGCATTGTATGCGTATTATAAAAATAAACTAGAAAATTAATTTGTTACACATAGAGAAATATGCTGCTGTAGATATTGGTTCTAATGCCATACGTCTGCTCATTACAACGGTAATAGAGAAAGAAGGATTTCCTACACAATTTAAAAAAACTTCCTTGGTGCGCCTACCCATTAGACTGGGCGCAGATGTTTTTTTGAAGGGTAATATATCATCAGGTAATTATAAGAGGCTTCTCGATGCAATGCAGGCATACTCATTAATTATTAAAACTCATAAGGTTGTTGCCTTTAGAGCTTGTGCAACTTCTGCCATGCGAGAGGCCAAAAATGGCAAAGAAATTGTATCCAAATTAAAAGCTGCTACTGGCATTGACGTTCAGATTATTGATGGTAATGATGAAGCTGCTATTATTGCCTCTACAGATTTAAAGCAACTCATTAGTGATAATAAAGTATTCTTATATGTAGATGTGGGAGGGGGCTCTACAGAATTCACAGTATTTGCCAATGGTAAAAACATTGCCTCACACTCATTTAAATTGGGCACGGTCCGTATTATAAACGGGATGGTTGAGGACACTATGTGGGAACAGGCACAACAGTGGGTTACCCAACATACAAAAGCATATTCTAAAATTAATGTAATAGGCTCTGGAGGAAATATAAACAGTATATATCGCTTTAGCGAAAAGAAGGTAGGGCAGCCCCTGAGTTATTTGTTTATGTCTAACTTCTATGAAAAAGTAAAACAGTATGATTACAACCAGCGTGTATTCGAACTCAAAATGAATCCAGATAGGGCAGATGTGATTATTCCAGCTACACGTATTTACCTGTCTGCCATGAAGTGGGCAAAAGCAAAAAACATGTATGTACCTAAAATTGGTTTGGCAGATGGTATTGTAAAACAGCTTTACAATGAACGAAATGCAAGTACGTAGAAATAGCGTTTGTTTGTTTCTAGAACAAAGTTATCCATGAATACTTTCATTTTTACTCAAATTTTGCATGACTTGAGCCTCAAAATTTAGTAAATCTTGCCATTTTTTATCTACTTCTTTTCGGTCTCCATATTGCCTTGCAAAGCCTAGAAACATGGTGTAATGATTTGCTTCGCTAACCATAAGTTTATGGTAAAAATCTGCTAATTCTTGATCTTCTAATTCTTCACTCAGTAGCCTGAAACGCTCACAACTTCTAGCCTCTATCAGTGCTGCATATAAAAGTCTGTGAACTAGTTGTGTTGTTCTGCTGCCGCCTTTTGGAAAAAATTTTAAAATCTCTAGTACGTAGCTATCTTTTCGATCACGACCCAAAGTCCAGCCATGGGCTATGATTTTATCATGCACTAGTTTGAAGTGACTAATCTCTTCTTTTACAAGCGCCACCATTTCTTGAACCAAATCTGTATACTCAGGAAATGACACAATTAAAGAGATGGCCGTAGAGGTTGCTTTTTGTTCACAATAGGCGTGATCTGTCAATATTTCTTCAATATTTTTCTCAACAATATTTACCCATCTTGGATCTGTTGGCAATTTTAACCCCAGCATTTTAATTGGGTTTTGTTTTTTTGAATTCATAGCAGTACTTAAATATCTAGTTCAAAGGCATTTCTGAGAGCTTCTAGATTAGGGTTTTTTTCCACTAGTTTTTCATACTTCTCTTTATCTGTATATGCATACCGTTTTACTTGCAATTCATTAACATCTATTACCAGATCAACATTGTAATTTTGAAGTTCTTTGCGCATGTAGGTTAACAGCTCAAATTTATCTCTTTCTACTTCTAGTTTTATGGTTTGATTTGGAAATTCAAGATGAATCATCCCATCTTTTAATTTAGGTTCATTCATGGTAAGGTGAGACAAGAAATTGTATTTCCCTTGGCCTTTAACAATCTCCGTATATGCATTCCAGTGAGTAATCATTTGCTCTAGAGTGAAATCTTCAGTAGGCAGGTTTTCTTGATTAGGAATCCTTGCATTAATTTCTTTTGTGAGCTGATGCTTTTTTTGAATGCTTTTTAAGGATAGTGCCGAAACCCTTTTTTTGGAGGAAACCTCTTCTTTAATTGGCTGTGGTTGCTGGATAGTTTCTTGTTTATCTACCTGGGTAGAGCAAGGGTTTTGATTTTCTTGCTCCTTCGTCTGGTTTGTTTGCACAATTGGTGGAGTTGCAATGGCAGGTACTTGCTGGGTAGTATCTAGCTTTTCTTGAGCCTGTGCAGCTATTTCTTTAAAATGAGAAGGAGGAAGTACAAAACGTTTTTTTAGCTTATTGGCCTTTTTTTTTTCTCCCTGCGCAGTGAGAGATGTCAATTGCATTAAGCATAGTTCTACTAGTAGCCTTTGGTTGCGGCTTGTTTTAAATTTCAAATCACAGGAGTTAGCAATATCAAGCGCCTCTATTAAAAAATCGTGAGGGGTCTGCTGTGATTGCTCTAAATACATTTTCTTTACCTGATCACCTACTTCTAGTAGGGAGATGGTTTGTTGGTTTTTGCAAACCAATAAGTCTCTAAAGTGAGAAGCTAGTCCCATAATAAAATGATGACCATCAAACCCTTTGCTTAAAATTTCATTGTAGGCTAACAATACCTGAGGAATATCATTTTGTATCACAAGGTCTGTGATATTAAAATAATAGGTGTAATCTAGTACATTGAGATTTTCTGTAACTGCTTCACGGGTAAGGTTTTCTCCAGAAAAACTAACTACTCTATCAAAAATAGAGAGTGCATCTCTTAGAGCACCATCCGCTTTTTGAGCAATAACATGCAGCGCATCATCTTGAGCGGTGATATTCTCTTGTTGGGCTACAGACGCTAAATGCCCTTTAATATCTTGCACTGTAATACGTCTAAAATCAAAAATTTGACATCTTGATAATATTGTAGGTATGATTTTGTGTTTCTCTGTAGTTGCTAATATAAAAATGGCATGCTTTGGCGGCTCTTCAAGGGTTTTTAAAAAAGCATTAAATGCAGCAGATGACAACATGTGTACCTCATCTATAATATAGACCTTATATTGTCCAACCTGTGGAGGAATACGTACTTGGTCAATAAGATTTCTTATATCATCTACAGAGTTGTTAGAGGCAGCATCTAATTCAAAAATATTAAATGCAAAATCCTCATCCTCTTTATGATTACCGTCTTGATTTATTTTTTTTGCGAGAATACGGGCACAGGTTGTTTTTCCAACACCTCTTGGTCCTGTAAACAAAAGCGCTTGGGCTAAGTGATTGTTTTCTATGGCATTTTCCAAGGTATTTGTAATAGCCTTTTGGCCTACAACATCTTTAAATGTTGTGGGTCTGTACTTTCTCGCAGATACAATAAATGGTTCCATAGTATAGAAACAAATATAAGTAGGTGCGTTCCTTAATTAAAAAAATAGAGCTTCTTATTTTACGGTATTTATTAACAATAATGATACTTTTGCAATAGCAGGTCGCCTTATCGCTTCAAACTTGTTTTGAAGAGGAAAGTCCGGGCACCATAGGGAAGTATAGCGGCTAACAGCCGTCATTTCTAATAGCTTTAGCTAAAAGAGAGAGGACTAGTGCAACAGAAAGTATGTACAGGTTATGCTGTAGTGAAACCAGGTAAACTCTATGCGGTGAAATGCCACGTATACCAGCAATAAGGGTTCCCGCCCATGCTGGAGGGTGGGCAGATGGAGTGTATGTGTAAATGTACACCTAGATAAATGATAAGGAATTTTTGGCACAAGCCAAATTGAACAGAACCCGGCTTATAGACCTGCTTTTTTTATATTTTGGAAGAGATAAACGCAACAGACTCTTCTAATGTATAAAATGCCTCTAGATCTTTGTAGAAGGTTTTTTCAAACTGTGCGTTATTATAACTAGCTTCCTCATGACACAGTATTGCCATGGCTTTTAAGCGCTTGTATTTACTAGACTCTAAATAACAAGTAGGATTTACTGTATAATCATGCACTCTGTTGGCAATTAATCCAAAGTCTTTGTTCGGAAATTGATTTTCGAACACCTGGTATATGATTTCTAATTCATTGGTATCAAATACAACACCCTCTTTAATTGTTGTAATTAAAAAGTTAGCATAGACTTCAATAGAAACAAAGTCTAAATCTATAATTTTAAGGAGTTGGTTTTGCATGTATACTTAATATTAATCAAAGCGTAAGATGCTATTAAATTAATAGTTAATTACAAAAATCAGAAATTTTTTAGAAAAAATAAAATCTAATTTTATTGAAAAAAACTAAAGACAGAACCGCCGTATCTTCTTGACTCTGAAAAACGCTCAAAGCCAGATACATCTGTATGTTTTGAGTGTTCTAAAATAAAAACTCCTTCTTGGGATACAAAACCATTTTTGAATGATTGGCTAATCATTTGCTCTAGTTGTTGGAGGGTGAAATCATAAGGAGGGTCTGCAAAAATGATATCAAAAGACCTTGAAGGCATTTTTGTGTACTTAAAAATATCAGCTTTGATAGCATGAATATTGTATTGGAGTTCTTCAGAGATTTTAGAAATATATTTGACGCATCCAAAATGACTATCTACCGAGGTTATATCTTTACAACCTCTTGAAGCAAACTCATAACTAATGTTTCCAGTACCAGAAAATAAATCAAGTAATGATATGTCCTGAAACATCCACCTATGGTTTAAAATATTAAACAAACCTTCTTTGGCAAAATCTGTGGTGGGACGCACCGGTAAAGACTTTGGAGCCATAAGGCGTTTCCCTTTATGTAAACCTGAAATGATGCGCATTGCTATATGTTTGAAATAATAAATTGTTGATGCTTTGGAGTGTCTTTGATATCTACCCCTTTGTTGTTAGGCTCAAAATTAATGTGTCTTATATAGGTGAATAATAGTGCAAATAAAGAATCATCTTTTGTAATAGCCCCACTTAATGTTACAGTGTCTGTTTCTGGTTTAAGCCCTAATTGTTCATAGCAAAAAAGGATATAATATATAAAATCTTCAGGTGTTTTGTAGCTATAAGTATTGCACAATTGTAATTTACTATTCTTTCTTACTATACAGGTGAAACTATCTTTAAATACATGCACATGCACCTTTGGCGAGTTTATATCACTTGGGCTATTTAAAATTGTCTCTAGTAATTTTGTAGTAGCATGATAATAAGAAAAACTACCGTAGGTATCAAAAAAGAAATTATTGATATTTATATAAGGCGTATATACTGTAATAATATCTTGGGTATGTACCGTATCAAAGGCTATGAAATCTGTGGCAAGTATTTTTGAATTAAATTTTAAATACTCTGCCGCTTTTTGAGGATCAAAAAGTGATTTAGGCACGCTTGTGGCCATATCATTACAGTGTATTAAAACAACATCATCAAAGTTGTTTTTAAGCTCGGGGGTGTCGTTAATTTTTTGTGTAAGGTGAGTAAGCAACTCTCCTGGAGTAGTAGTCTGGTCAAAGATGGTTTCACAGAAAAAGAGAACTTCTTTGGTCTGGGTGTGGGTTATTAAAAAAGAATGTCCGGTCAATGCTAATTGAACGGACAGGCTTTGATGGGCATTAGGCCCTGTATTATTGTTTTGTTTGTTCAGCGTCATATATTTTTGGCCAGTTACCAGAGGTGTCAACCTCTTCTAGAGATCCAACTTTAACAAAGGCGCCATTTACACCCTCCACAGAAACTACTTGCTCTTCTTGATTGATTAGATCTTTATCCAAACCTTCTAGAATGATTTTCTTGCTAATTCTTGCTTCAAAAGCAGAATAGGCTTTCTCATTTTTCCTTCCTTGATTTTTAATGACTTTTCCGGATACAAGCTCTATTACTCCAGTAATTCCCTCTTGCTCAAGTGGTAAATTCATCATAGTCTTGTAACGATCTGTACCTCCAAATATAGAATCTCTAACAGCTGTGAAACCTAGCGTGTCTAACAAAACGACCTCTAGAATATATCCTCCTGTTTTTGCATCTAAACCGTAGGCTTTATTTTTCTTCTCATCTGCGTAACTAGTGTCACGTCTTTGAACGTTTGCAAATTGTGCAGTATCTAAAAAACGAACCAAGCTGTCAAAACTTCCTGTAAATTTTCCTGTAATTTCTTTGTGTGCTAATTCTGCAGCTCGAACATCTTTTAAGTTTTTAATTACTTTGGCATAACGGGCGTCACGTTTTTCATTAAATTCTACAGGTCCAATAATTGAGCTGTATAGTTTCCACCCTAAAAAGATAATGAGTACCCAAAGAACAAGTTGTAATATTAATTTCATTGTAGAGAAAAATTAGGTTTTTTTAGAAATACTAGGTCTAACGCAAATCTACAATTTTTTTTTGTTCGTAAAAGTATATTCTTAAAAATAATGGCATCTTTAAGGCTTCTAAGAAACCTCTTTTATGGATGTGTCACAATTTTATAGTTTACTGAAAAGCGATTTTCCGCATAACACTACTGCAAAACAGGATATTGCACTGCATTTGCTGTCCAAATTTGTGCTCAATGATAAAAAAAATGAGGTTTTTTTACTCAAAGGATACGCTGGAACAGGTAAGACAACCATAACCGGAACTATCGTTAAGAACCTTAGTAAAGCAAAAATGACTTCGGTGCTATTGGCACCAACAGGAAGAGCTGCTAAGGTGATAAGTAATTATGCTGGTAAAGAAGCCTTTACCATTCATAGAAAAATATACTATCCCAAACCAAAAAAAGGAGGAGGGGTTTCTTTTACATTGCAAAATAATAAGCACAGAAATACCATTTTTATGGTTGATGAGGCTTCTATGATTCCAGATATTAATCAAGACGCTAAGCTTTTTGAAAACGGTTCTTTACTAGATGATTTATTACAATTTATTTACAGTGGTCATAACTGTAAGTTGTTGCTTATTGGAGATACTGCTCAATTACCTCCTGTGAAACTTGACGTTAGCCCAGCTCTGGATGCCCGTATATTAGAAAACCAATTTAACAAACATGTCATAGAGATAGAACTTGATGATGTGGTACGCCAGCAGCATGATAGTGGCATCTTATGGAATGCAACTAAGCTAAGAGAAACATTAAATGAAGGGATTTATGATCGTTTTAAATTCAGTAATCAAGTGTTTGCAGATGTAGTGAAGCCTCAAGATGGTATGGAAATTATGGATGCCCTTGAGCAGCACTACAACAATGAAGACAATGATAATACGGTGCTTATTGTAAGATCAAACAAACGTGCAAACTTATACAACCAAAGCATTCGCACTCGCATTTTATTTCAAGAAGATGAGCTTTCTGCGGGAGATAGATTAATGGTTGTAAAAAATAACTATCACTGGGTTTCTAGTGAGAGTGATGCTGGATTTATCGCAAATGGAGACATAGTACAAGTTTTAGAAATTTTTAGATTTGTTGACCTATACGGTTTTCGTTTTGCAGAGGTAAAAGTGCAGTTAGCAGATTATCCAAAAATGAAAGCCTTTGAAACCGTATTGCTTTTAAACACACTTACATCTGAAACCCCCTCACTTACCTATGATGATTCTAACCGCCTGTATCAAGAGGTGATGAAAGATTATGCACATGAGAGTTCTAAATTCAAAAAATTTCAAGCGGTTAAAAAAAACAGATATTTTAATGCCCTTCAAGTAAAGTTCTCTTATGCAATTACGTGTCATAAAAGCCAGGGAGGACAATGGCAAAACGTTTTTGTTGAACAGCCTTATTTGCCCAATGGTGTAGATAAAGATTACCTTCGTTGGTTGTATACAGCTATCACAAGAGCCCAAGAAAAATTATATTTGATTGGTTTTAAAGAAGATTTTTTTGAACAAGATGCCTAATGTTAATTTTCAATGTGCATTAATATGTATTTTTGTTTGACAACATAATTTTAATAATAACAAACCCTATAGCACTTTGAATACTAGTATGAAAATAATAGCAATGATACCGGCACGCTTCCAGGCCTCTCGTTTTCCTGGAAAATTGATGCAAGATTTAGGGGGTCAAACTGTAATTTTACGCACCTACAGGGCAACCGTGGCTACGGGCCTGTTTGAGGATGTTTTTGTTGTTACCGATAGTGCTATTATTTTTAAAGAAATTACTGCCCATGGCGGAAAAGCCATCATGAGTATCAAGGACCATGAGTGCGGCAGTGACCGAATAGCAGAGGCTGTTGCCAACATGGATATTGACATTGTTGTAAATGTGCAAGGAGATGAACCTTTTACAAACAAAGAAGTATTGGTAACACTTTTGGATGTCTTTAAAGCCGCAGATGCCTCAAAAATAGACTTGGCCTCTTTAATGGTTAAAATTTCAGATTGGGATGAAATTAATAATCCTAATTGCGTGAAGGTTATCGTTAATAAAGAGAATTTTGCTCAGTATTTTTCTAGAGCTCCCATACCTTTTGCTCGTGATAAAGATTTGGCAACAAGTTACTATAAGCATAAAGGAATTTATGCCTTTACAAAGCAGGCACTATTAGATTTTTATCATCTGCCAATGGGTACTTTAGAGGCTGTAGAGAAAATTGAATGCATACGGTATTTGGAATATGGTAAAAATATTAAAATGGTAGAGACCACCATTGATGGTGTTGGCATTGACACCCCTGAAGATTTAGTCAAGGCAAATGCTATTTTAAAAAACAAACAACACTAAAACTGTAATAGTCCCTTAACTAGCACTATTCATAGCAAATCAATCCAAGCAACACTTTATGGGATTAACAAAATTTATATACTTTAACCTACTTGGCTGGAAAATTGATGGAGACTTTGACCGCTCCCTAAAAAAATCTATACTAATAGTTGCACCTCATACTAGTAATATGGATTTTTTATTATCTGTACTAGTAAGACGTATTTTAAAGCTGCAAATTAATTTTGTAGGTAAAAAAGAGTTGTTTAACCCGCTATGGGGATGGTATTTTAAATGGATGGGAGGCGCTGCTTTGAATAGGGATAAGTCAGAGAATAAAGTGCAAGCAATTGCTAATGTATTTTCAAAACATCAAGAATTTAGGTTGGCTATAGCTCCCGAAGGGACACGAAAAAAAGTAAGTACATGGAAAACAGGGTATTACTATATAGCTCTTACTGCCAATATACCAATTATTTCTGTGCGTTTAGACTATAAAAATAAGGTAATGGGTATCAGTGAGGCCTTTTACCCTACTGGAGATATCAAGGCTGATGAGCTTAAATTAAGAACTTTTTATAAGGGCATAAAAGGCAAGGTGGCAGCTTGGAGTTAGAAGCCACAAGTGATACGACTTTTTATCTACTCTGTAGTTTCTTCCATGGTGTGATATACATTTTGCACATCATCATCTTCTTCTAGCTTCTCTAATAATTTTTCTACATCTGCCGTTTGCTCTGGGGTGATAGATTTAGTCACCTGAGGTATGCGTTCAAAACCGGAAGACAAAATTTCAATATTATGTGTCTCAAGGTAGCTTTGAATATTTCCGAAGCTCTCAAAAGGAGCATAGATTAAAACGCCATCTTCGTCCTCAAATATTTCTTCTACGCCATAATCTATTAATTCGAGCTCTAATTCTTCAAGATCTAAATCTCCCACATTCACCCTGAAATTACAAAGGTGATCAAACATAAAAACAACAGATCCAGAGGTACCCATGTTACCATCACATTTGTTAAAATAGGAGCGCACATTTGCAACAGTTCTTGTATTGTTGTCTGTAGCTGTTTCTATTAAAATGGCGATACCATGTTGTGCATATCCTTCAAATAATACTTCTTTATAATCACCTAGACTCTTATCACTAGCACGTTTGATGGCTCGCTCTACATTATCTTTGGGCATGTTTAAAGACTTTGCGTTTTGTATTACCGCACGCAGTCTGGAATTTGAATCTGGATCTGGTCCTCCTTCTTTAACAGCCATTACAATGTCTTTACCAATTCTGGTAAAGGCCTTACTCATGGCAGACCAACGTTTCATTTTCCTTGCTTTTCTGAATTCAAAAGCTCTTCCCATAGTAGTGTTTTTTTTGTAAAAGTCAAATATAAAAAATACACACTCTAAAAACCAACAGTGCAATAGAAAGTTTTAAGTTCAGATTTTTTTATTTATTTGATTTGCTTTAGGGACTTAGCTTTAAAAGCAATTGTTTGAGAGTAAATTTGAATTTTCAGAAAAATACTATCAAAGTAGTAGGGTAGAAGTCACAAAACAACGTAATTTTGCAACTTGCATAAATTCTCATAATTGTGGCTATAGACACTTCTAATAGTATAGACGAAACAAAAACTGGTAAAGATTTATACTCCTACCAAAAAGGGGCAATTGATAAGATTTTTACTGCATTTGATGATGCCCCCGAGGATTATCATTTGCTTTATCAATTACCAACTGGTGGAGGGAAAACAGTTATTTTTTCTGAGATTGTAAGGCAATACCTTAAAAACCACAACAAGCGTGTCCTGATAATGACACACCGTATTGAGTTATTATCTCAAACCTCCAAAATGCTCACAGAGTTTGGGGTTATAAATAAAGTTGTTAATAGTACTGCAAATCTTGATGATCAAGATCAGTATAGTTGTTTTGTTGCTATGGTGGAAACGCTCAACAATAGACTTCAAGACGAAAAATTTGACATCAGTAACATTGGGCTGGTAATTATAGATGAGGCGCATTACAACTCCTTTACAAAGTTGTTTGGCTATTTTGATAAGTCTTTTATTCTAGGTGTGACGGCAACACCTTTGAGTTCAAACATTAAACTACCTATGAATGACAACTACAATGAACTCATTGTAGGGGAAACCATTGAGGCTTTGATAGAAAACGAGTTTTTATCTAGGGCAAACACCTATAGTTATAATGTAGGGTTAACCTCATTAGAAATTGGCGCCAATGGTGATTACACGGTAAAATCTTCTGAAGATTTATACACCACCAATGATATGCTTAGCAAACTCATGCATGCCTATGAGGAGCATTCTAAGGGCAAAAAGACCTTGATATTTAACAATGGTATCAATACCTCTTTACACGTATATGACGCTTTTAATTATGCAGGATACCCTGTAAGACATCTAGATAATACGGCAACCAAAAAACAAAGACAAGAAATTTTAGAGTGGTTTCACCTAACACCAGATGCTATTTTAACATCGGTTAGTATTTTAACAACAGGTTTTGATGAGCCAACGGTAGAGTCTATTATTTTAAATAGAGCTACCAAGTCTTTGACACTGTACTACCAAATGATTGGTCGTGGTTCTCGTATTTTGAAAAACAAATCCACTTTTGATGTGATAGATCTGGGTAATAATTTTCACCGTTTTGGACCTTGGGGTGCAGATTTGGATTGGCAACGTATCTTTAGATCACCAAACTACTACCTAGACAACCTCATGGATGATGAGGAGCTGGAAAGCTACTTTATTTATGAGATGCCAGAAGAGTTAAGG
Organism: uncultured Flavobacteriaceae bacterium; assembly: GCA_913060785.1. Lineage (GTDB taxonomy): Bacteria > Bacteroidota > Bacteroidia > Flavobacteriales > Flavobacteriaceae > Patiriisocius. Next base: position 23,159 of record CAJXUG010000005.1, read on the forward strand.
GCAGAATTTTCTAAATCTGAGAACGTCACTTTTGATATTAAAAAAGCCTACACAGACTCTGTGAAGGCAGGACACTCCTCTAAGGTTATATTAGAGCGTTCTATTGCTCAACATGCTTTAATATGCTCTCAAAACAGCGAAGATGTGTATGACGCTTTAATCTTAGCAAAAAAATTGGGTGATGATATAGATTTTAGAATAGAGCGCTATTCAAAATGTATAAGTAAAAGCACCCATAATTTTATAAGTTGGCTTAAAAATGATTACCGTTTAAAACTTCGCAGTCACCTAAGAGAAAATTTTGATGACATCTATGACTGTCTCTTATACACATCTGACGCTGCCGACGAAGAGGATAGTGTA
>CAJXUG010000006.1:0-23106 GCA_913060785.1 uncultured Flavobacteriaceae bacterium
CCCTATTTATTTTAGAGCTCAAAAAAAATCTTAGCCCTAAATCTCAAATCGTATTCAAAAAAAATAAAAAAGGTGAGATTTGAAGCTAAATTAATTGCATTTTAAAAAAACTAAAATTACTGGTTATAGCTAGGCTAAAATTACTTTTTTAGCGCAATTACCGGGTTTTAATCGGTAAATTAATGCGCTACATCTAAAATCAGATGTAAGCTAACATTGCAATGAATTTTTACTTAAATTTATCTACAAAATAATACCAAAAAAAAATCTAAATGAACATTATATTACTCTCTCAAAAAAGTACACGTATGTATCGATTTGTAAAGAACCTAAGCACTACTGTAACATCTATGGTAGTTTTTTTATGCCTTAGCGTGTCATATGGTCAAACCACGATTCCTTGTGCCGATGGTGCTTTTAACGACACCTATTGTTACACTCCCAATGATACCACTGAAGTTGTATATACTAGTGACTCAGGGTTTCCGTTAAGGTTAACATTTATTGCAGGAACCGTAGAGTTAAATTTTGATGAAGTCATCATCTTAGACTCAGACGGAGTTACCAACCTTAATGCTGGTAATCCTTACGGAAATGCAGGTGATATGTCTGGATTTGTTTTCGAATCTAGTGGAGACACTATTACACTTCAAGTTACTTCAGATGCTATCGCAAGTTGCGTAGACGGCTTATTTGTTCCTCTAAATTATGATATTAATTGTTTAACCTGTACCGATCCTACCATTGAGTTTACAAATGACGGAATGTGTGAAACGGGTCAACAATTCACCATTGGTGTAGACATTACAGACTTTGGTAGTGCTACTAGTATTACAGTTACTGATGACCAGGGAAGCGCGGCGCAAACGGCAACTACTGCGGGTGTTTTATTCTTCGGTCCATACCCAGCAGCATCAGGTGTTAGTTTTACTATTGAAACTGGAGATTTAAATTGTGATTTCACAAGCGGTATTATTGAATGTCAAGCCCAAGGTAGTTGTGATGTATTGGATGCTGGATTTGACATGTTTATTGATTGTGAAACATTTTGCACAGATTTAGTTGCAGATTATATTGCCTTGCCTAACCTAGACACTACCTCTTATCAAATACAAGGACCACTATGTGATCTGCCAGCTATTACTGGTGGAGCTCCAACGAATTTAACGATAGATGATGTTTGGAGTGGGGTGATTGCTTTACCTTTTGAATTTAATTTTTATGGCAATTCTTACACAAACGTTGTGGCTGGTGCGAACGGACAACTTTCTTTTAACGCTGCTTTAGCTGGTACTTATAATGGATGGGCCATGGATATTGCAGACCAAGTCCCTACCAACGATGCCAACTATCCTTTAAACACAATATTTGGAGCATATCACGATATCAACCCTGCAGTTGCACCAGCAACCGCAGATAGAATTAATTATTTTGTAACAGGTGATGCTCCCTTTAGAATTTTTGTACTAAACTTTAATGCAGTTCCTCAATTTGGGTGTAATGAGCTTTTAACAACACAGCAAATACTACTTTATGAGTCTTTAAACGTAATTGATGTTAACATTATCAACAAGCCAGTGTGTGATACCTGGAATGATGGGCTTGCTGTTATAGGAATGCAAGGAAATAACCTTACAGAATTTAGTGTCCCTGAAGATAGAAATGTTGGAGTTTGGGAGGCAACCAACGAAAATTGGCGTTTTGTACCTAATGGAGGGCCTATTACAAATGATAGTGTTTTTGAATGGAGAGATGCTGCTGGAAACGTGCTTAGTAACGATCCAGTCTTCACAGTATGCCCAGATCAAACAACCGTTTACACTGCGGCTTTAGTAGTAGAATTACCTGACGGGAGTTTTGACGAGCTTACAGATACAATAACAGTTACCAAAGAATCTGGATGTTCTCCTTTTGATTGTACAGATGATGTGTTCCTAGAAGACTTTGAAACCGGTGTTGGTAGAGCTACTCACCCTTTTACACCTTTAGAATTTAATGCCACTACACAATTAAATCCTAACCAATATGCTGTAACAAACATATCAACGGGTCTTAATTTTGGATGGCACCAGGGTATGGAAGACAATACCAGTGGAGACACAAATGGTAGGGCAATTTTCTTTGACATTTCTGACCAACCATCTCAAATTGAAGTCTATAGAAGAGATATCGCCGTTGCGGCAAACACCTCTCATATTTTTGATTTTGCCATGACAACCATGTATGATATAGATACCAATATCTGTTCAGGAACAGGGATAGACTCAAGAATTATTTATCAAATAGAAGATGCAGCGGGTACTGTTCTGGCAACAAGCACAACAGGAAATGTGCCAAATGGTTCAAACCCAAACTGGATTAGATATTCTCTAGAATTTAATCCTGGAGACAACACAACAATTCAGGTGGTTCTATTAAATGATATTTTTGGGGTCTGTGGAAACGACATTGCCGTAGATGATATTAGAATCCGCGCAGAAGGCACCTCGCCAACTGTAGAAGATCCTATGGATATGTTCTCTTGTGAGGACACACCTGGAAGTGATACAGCTACCTTTGATCTTACTTCGCAAATTGCTGAAATATTAGATGGTCAAAACCCAGCTGATTTTGAAATTACATTCCATACCTCTCAAGAGGATGCAGATTTGGGAGATAACCCAATTGCAACTCCTGCTGCCTATCAAAACTTGGTAAACCCTGAAACAATTTACACAAGAGTAGAACGACTCAACCAAAATGACTGTTTCACGACAACATCTTTTGATTTGATAGTTGAACTTCCTTTAGTAATTACAACAAATCTTCCAACACAATTAGATGTATGTGCTAATGAAGATGCGGCTTCCATAGATGCTACTCCAACCAATAGTGGTGTAGATCTTAACGCTGTAATTTATGAGTGGAAAAATGCTGGAGGCACCGTAGTATCTACAGATGCTGTATTTACTCCTTCAGAATCTGGCACCTATACCGTAACAATTTCTATCCCGCCATGTAGTGAAACTACTGTGAGTATAGATGTAGTGGTAAAACCAGTTCCAGATCTTGATTTAGGAGAAGATGTTACCCTTTGTGATAGCGAAGACTTTGAAATTGTTCCAAATATTTCTGGAGACACAACTGGAGCCAGCTTTTTATGGAGCACTGGTGATACAGGCACTTCTATATTTGTAGACCAAAGCGGAACCTACTCTCTTGATATCACTACCGTTGATGGCTGTGTTGTTACAGATGAGATTGTTGTTGTTATTTCAGACCCAGTAGTGGTAACACTTAATGAAGACTTTGATGTTTGTCCAGATTTTGAAACTATTATTACAGCAAATTCTAGTGATGCTGGTGTAACCTATCAGTGGTTTGAAAATGGAACACTAATCCCAGACCAGGGTGAGAACACGCTAGTTATTACATTAACTCAAAATGGTAATTCATCACAAGAATATAGTGTGGTAGTTACAAATAGTGATGGATGTATGGGCACAGCTGTTGTGAATGTATCTCTGTATACAAATAATGAAAATTGTGTTATTTCTCAAGGTATCTCTCCAAACGGGGATGGCCTTAATGATGTACTGGATCTAAGTTTTTTAAACAATAGAGCAGGAATAAACTCTTTCCAGGTATTTAATAGAAATGGTACCGCAGTGTATGAGTTTGTAAATTACTCTAACCAGTGGGGAGGTCAAACCACAGATGGAGAAGAATTACCTACAGGAACCTATTACTATGTTTTAGGATTAAACGCAGAGGATCCTGTATTTGGATCTAGCTACACAGGATGGGTATACATCAATAGAGAGAAAAACTAATATTATATAAAGATGAATTTGTATCGAGTTTATAGGCTTTAGAGTGTTCGTATTCTTGATACAATCAATATAAAATAAACACCACAGAAATGAAAAAAATACTATCAATACCATTACTACTTTTATGTGTTTTACTTTGTTCTAAAGAGGCAAATGCGCAGCAAGACCCTCAATACACGCAATTCATGTACAACATGAATGTTGTAAATCCTGCCTATGCAGGATCTAAAGAGAACATTTCCTTTACCTCTTTATATAGAACACAATGGGCCGCTTTGGATGGAGCGCCAACCACATTTACTTTTTCTGGACACGGTCCTTTAAATGATAAAGTTGGAGTTGGTTTATCTGCTGTTAAAGATGAGCTTGGACCGGTAAACGAAACAAATGTGTTTGCAGATTTTTCATACACCTTGCAGCTAAGTCCAACCACAAAACTAGCCCTGGGTCTTAAAGCCGGAGCTACTTTTCATGATGTAGGTTTGGTAGATTTAGAATTACAAGACCAAAATGATCCATTCTTTAATCAAGACATTAGCAGTGTATATCCAAATATTGGAGCAGGTGCTTTTCTATATGGTGATAAATTTTATCTTGGTGTATCAGTGCCTAACATGTTAAATTCTGTTCACCTAGATGCTAACGGAACACAAATTGGGTCAGAGGTGAATCACTTCTTTGGTACTGCTGGTTATGTTTTTCAGGTTTCGCCAAATACGAAGCTAAAGCCTTCTGTTTTGGTTAAATCTGCCTTTGGAACTCCGGTTTCTTTTGACGCCAACTTAAACGCCTTATTTTTCGAAAAGTTTGAATTAGGGGTCTCTTACAGAGTGGATGACTCATTTAGTGGTCTTGTTGGATTTCAAGTTCTGCCAGAGCTTCGTATAGGATATGCGTATGATGCAGTTACTTCAGATATTAATTTTGTAGCACCATCATCTCACGAAATTATTCTAACGTTTGATCTGTTTACTAACAAGCGCACTTTACGTTCACCAAGATATTTCTAATTAACAACATTTAATTTCATTAAAAATGAAAAAAATATATACCATACTTCTACTTATCGCTGTTTCTACAACAATTGTTTCAGCTCAAAATAGTAAAACTAAAAAGGCAGATAAACTATATGATAGATTAGCATATACAGATGCTGCCCAGGCATATCAAAAAGTTCTCAAAAGAGGAACTACAGATGACTATGTCTTTGAAAGATTAGCAAATTGCTACTATTTCATCAATGACACAAAAAAGGCTGAGATGTACTACAAAAGAGTAGCCAAGTCTAAGGATGCAAATCCAGAAGCTATTTATAACTATGCGCAAACCTTAAAAGCAAACGGTAAATTTAGCGACTACAACACATGGATGAAAAACTTTGCAAAGCTAAGTCCAAACGATACACGTGTTAAGGAGTTTATGAAAAACCCTAATTATATTCCAAAAATCATGGATGACATGGCGCGTTACACCGCTACAAACATGGAAGATATAAATAGTGAATATGCAGATTTTGGTGGTATTGTGTATGGTAAAGATTTTTACTTTGCCTCTGGAAGAAACACTTCTCGAAAAACATACCAGTGGAATGAAGAGCCATATCTTGAAATTTACAAAGCAACAAATGTAGGCGGAACAATGAAAAATGCTGAGCTACTTAATGGTGATGTGAACACAAAATACCACGAGTCTAATGCGGTAATTAGCGCAGATGGAAAGCGTATGTATTTTGATCGTAACGACTACTTTGAAGGAGATTACGATAAAAGCGCCAATGGAATCAATCAAATCAACTTATACTATGCAGAGAACATAGATGGTAAAGGATGGTCTGGGGTGGTTTCTGCACATTTTAACAACAATGAATATTCTACAGGACATCCAGCCTTAAGTCAAGATGGTAAGACACTTTACTTTGTGAGCGATATGCCAGGTGGTAAAGGAGGTTCTGACATATATATGGTAGCAATAAACAATGATGGATCACTAGGAACTCCAGAAAGATTAGCAGATAACATTAACACAGAAGGGAAGGAACTATTTCCATACGTAGATAGTAATGGTACTTTATATTTCTCTAGTAATGGCCATATGGGCATTGGAGGACTTGATGTATTTTATGCAGAAGCGCAAGGAAGCAGTTTTGGAGTAGTAAATAATTTAGGAAACGGAGTGAACAGTCCTGCAGATGATTTTGCATACAAATACGATCCAACAACACAAAGTGGGTACGTGTCTTCAAATAGAGAAGGTGGTATGGGTAGTGATGATATATATATGGTAGCAGCAGTAGAGATTCCTTGTGAGGTAACTATTGCGGTGCTTGTAACAAACCAAAACACAAACGCTGCAGTTGCTGGAGCGCGTGTGGATTTATATGACACTTTGGGTAACAGACTGAGCACTAAAACATCTAATGTTGATGGTATGGTTTCCTTTAAAGCAGCCTGTGACCAAGCTCATGAACTGCAAGCGGTTTTAGCGGATTATGAAAGTAATGCTGGCAAAGTTGCATCAGCAAATGACCAGAAAGTTTCTGTAACCATTGCACTGAAGCCTATTGAAGAAATTATTGTTGAAGATCAAATTGTTTTAAATCCTATTTTGTTTGATCTTGATAAATCAAACATTAAGCCTCAAGCGGCATTTGAGTTAGACAAAGTGGTTTCTGTAATGAATAAATACCCAGAAATGGTTATTGCAGTAGGAGCTCACACAGATAGCAGAGCCACTGATGCCTACAACCTTAGGTTATCTGAGGCTCGTGCGCAGTCTACGGTTCAATACATTATCTCTAAAGGTATAAACGCAGAAAGAATTAGCGGTAAAGGATACGGAGAGACGCAACCAAAAGTTTCTTGTGGAGATACCTGTAGTGAAGCAGAACATCAATTAAACAGAAGGTCTGAGTTTACCATTGTAAACAAGTAATTAGTTAGAGACCTCTAATGGGGTAACCAACTAGAGCAACTAAAACCCTCTATAAAATAGTTAACTATTTTATAGAGGGTTTTGTGTGTTATAATACCTACTCAATTAACGCATCGATACTAAAATCTAAAAGCGTTACAATGACAGGTCTAAGAGCCAATTTGGTCTAGCCCACATAAACGCTTGTAAATACCGCAAACTAAATAAAATTGCCTGTAGATCTTACAGACACAACACACACGTATTGAAGACACATACATTCTTATTTTGAAATCTTTATTGATCTATTTATAGTATACCGCCTTAATTACAAAAGAGTGCTAAACCAAAATAGAAGTTGAGTATAAAAGTTTCATGGATAGTTTAACTAGCGTATTAAATAAATCTTTTGGTAAATAGGCAACTTAAAAGCTTCACTAAAAGCGAGTAGAACAAAATACCTTTGGCTTGTATAATAGTTGCCTAAAGCTCACCTAAAGGGCTTCACGAGATTGCCATGATACACTTTGGGGTAAAAAAAACACCCCTGACAATGCCAGGGGTGTTTGTTCTATTTGTGAAAAAGAATTTTAGTTTCCTGTAATCACGATATCATCAATGTGGTAACGTGTGGTTGCTGTTGGGTCTGACCCTTGGTATCTAAACGCTATATGAGCCATACCATCAACACAAGATATATTAATTGGTCCTGATGGGAAAAAGTCTCCAAAACCACTTTCTGGTCCTGTAGGAATAGAAGCATCTACCAAATTCCAAGTAGCTGTAGTTACATCTCCAGTAAAGTCTGTAGAAACTAACACACTTAAAATAGTACCATTATCAAAGGCAGCTTGAATATTAAAGGTCAATTCCTCTTCTGTAGTAGTATCCATATCAATGGCTGGAGATACTAGCCAAGTGTCAATAATATCCTCTCCAGAATTAAATCCAGATACTTGAGCATAGTTATTGTTATCGAAGTTTCCAATCTCCCAAACTTCGTTTCCGCCGTTAGTGTTAACATTTGTCCAGCCTGCACTTACATATGCTTCAATAGAATCAAAACCTTCGAAGTTTTCGCTGTAAAATTCTGCGCCACCTCCACTAGGTCCGTCACAATTGAATGTTTCTGGATCACATCTGTTTTCATTATCAAAATTAATATCTGATGGGTCATTGATTACCATGTTAAAGGCATCACCAAAAAAGTTCTTTGTTAAAATTCCTGTCATAGAACCTCTTCCTTGAGGAAGCAAGAACGATTTAAAGTCTGCGAATGTACTGGTGCTAAAGATAACACTTCCACCCTCTTCACAACTTTCTAGTAAACGTTCTCCGTCAAATTGATCTTCTGGTTCACCAGCATAAGTTTTGCGATCATCACCCAGCACTTCATTTCGGTTAAACTGAGCATCTGCTAGGGCAACTAATAAATTAGTGTTTGCATCTGTAAATTCTGAAAACAACATTGGTTTTGCAACCATTGTCTCAACAACTGCATCTCTAATTACGTAGTCTAACATTTGAGACTCTCCAATTTTACCAAGATCATTTACATCTATAATTCCTAATGTAAATACACCGCCATCATAACCAGCGGTTAATCCGTCTAGACGTACGTATACTTTTCTACCTATTTCATAGGTAATAAATAAAGGATTTACATCTATCAAGACTTTTACCCCACTTACAGGATTAGATGGAGCGTTTTGCATAATTAATTCTTCAAAGAAATTTCCTGACTGGTCATTTGAAATTACATACCCCTCAACATAAGTAATAACTTCTGTATCAAAAGTAAGTTTCTCTGTTTCTCTTAACTCTGCAAGAACATCTTCGTAGTTAAAGTCTCCTGGTTCTACACCAAGATCATCTGCTGCATCCGCAACTAATTGTTCAAAGGCACTATTAATACCCATTATTGTTAGCACATCACCCTCTAGGGTTGGAGCCACAACGATAGTGTTTGGTGTTTCAAAATCATCATCTTGCACACATGATACTATCGCTACTGTTACTATCAACAGCATTACTAGTTTGTATAAATTGAAATTTTTCATTTGTATTGTGTTTATCTATTTTTTATTAAAATCTAACGTAAAGGTTTAAGTAATATGTAGTTCCGTTTCCAAAGAAATAGCGATTTCCAAATACAGGAGTATCTCTATTTGATTCTTCAACCATACCACGATAATCTGCAATTCTAGAATCTTCAAAACCACCTGTTTTGTAGCGTTGGTCAAAAACATTATTGATGGTCGCAAAGAAACCGACATAATAACCATCAACTCTCCAAGACTTTCCTCCCACTACATTAACAAGGGCGTAGTCATCAAACTGTTCTTGTTGTAACAACTCTCTTGCTGTTGCAGGATCATAGTCATTAAAGCCTATGTTATCTGTATCTGTAGCAAAGTTATCGTTTCTACGAAGGCTACTTACATCGATGTATGCATTTGAGAAATAGTTTGTAGTAACACCAAACCACCAAAAATTTGGATCACGGTATTCAAAACCTAACTGGAATGCTTTTTCTGGACCTCCAGCGATATGTAGGTTTTTCATTTTAGTGGTTCCATCACCCAATCTTTTTGGACCCTCAAAATCATCACTAGTAAAGTATTGATTTGGATTATTAGTATATACATACTGGGCCATTGATGCAGCACCCTTAAGTTTAATGGTAGGGGTTACTTGAGCCTCAATTCCTATCTCTGCTCCTGCTCTTGTAGTCTCAATACCTGTAAGTACTTCCTGTACAAAAGTTCCTCCTCCATCAGCGCTCTGTATAGACTCTGTAAAAAAGAAGTTGATGTCTGTCTGGTCTTGCATTGCATTGTAAAAACCAGTAACTCTTGCCTTTAATATAGGAGATCGGAAGATGTAACTTACATCTAGGTTTTGGATTTTCTCTTCAACCAATCCTTCAACAACATTGTTGTTTTGACGAGAATTACTAAAAGAGTTTCTAATGCTTGGCGCCTTTGTTAAGTACCCTGCGTTTACATCTATAAGGTGACGTCCTGTAACTTTATAAACAGCGCCCCCTTTAAATCCAAGAGTGCTAAAGCTTAACGCTTCACTTTCTCCAAATGAGCTGTTTCCTCCTTGGTAATTTCCGTTTTCATACAAACCATTACGTTGGTAATTGGTAGCTCCCAAACTAGCCGCTAGGTAAAAATCTACCTTACTATACTTAAATTGAGCTTGAGCAAACCCAGACATAACATCTGCATTTACATCAAAATTATATTTGTAACGATCTCCCACACCTACAATACGGTTTGGGTTACGCACATCACTTTGTGCTATGTTTGCTTGCAAATCTCCAGCACCATCTCCAGACTCTGAAGCGGCAAAAGAATCAATATCCAAGTATCCACTACTTCCTAATAAATCACGAACCTCTGCGTAGTTTTCACTTTTTAAGCTTCTATAATTTAAGGCTGCGTTTAGTGTAATATTACTAGTTAGCTCAGAGAAAAGAATAGAGCTAAACTGCACCTGAGTGTCTTTACTTACATCATCTTGCAAAATATAAGAAGCTCTTAGGGCATTCCTATCTGAGTCTATGTTTGCACCATATAATGTATTCCAAGGAATTTGCCCATCATTTATAAACTCTTCTCTTGCCAAATACGCTTGTTGGTATTGGTATGGAGAAGGACTTGCATCACGCAAGAAATAACTAGGCATTCTCTGGTAGTAATTACCAGATGGGTTACGATTTCCGTTATTATCTATACGGCTATTTCTAATAGTTCCTGTTTGGTAGCCAATGTTTGTGTTTAATGTTGTTTTCTCACCTATGTTCCAGTAATGATTCAACATAAAAATTGGCTCTTCTATTTCTCTAATACGGCTATTTCTAAGTTTACCATCTTGATACCCCCAGTTTGGATTGTAACGTATCCCTTTTAGGTCTCTTTGTTCTTGAGTGATGGCTGTAGATCTTCCTCTTCTATTTGGCGTATAAAACGCTGTAAGGTTAAGACTGTGATTGTCATTGATTTTTTTCTCTACAGAGGCAAAAAATGAATTAGAATCATATAGGGTACCATCTTGGTATCCTCCTTCACCAAATCTACGTGCTGCAGAAACTGCATAAGCCCATCCATTTTTATTTAAACCACTGTTGTAGGTTCCCATAACACGGCCTTCGTAACTTCTATTTGAAGAGGCATAAGAAACACGACCACCTTGGCGGTATTGTGATGCTCTCATGATGATGTTGGTTGTTCCAGCAACACCACCAAAGGTATAATCACTTGCCTTTAGGCCCATAGAAAATTCTCGGTTACGCTGCACGTCATTTAAACCTCCCCAGTTACCCCATTGTGGGCGTCCTGTAATTTGCTTATTCATTTCAAGGCCGTTAATAAGCACTTTACCGTTGGCATTGTCCAGACCTCTTGGTCTAAAAAATGTTGCACTGAAATCAAAAGCTGCAGCATTTAAAAATGCGTCTCTAGAAGCTTGTAATAGTCCAGAGGTGTTAAAAGAGGAACCATCATCTTCATCAAGCTCATTATCAGTAAGGCTAATAATACCTATCTGAGCCTCTGTAATGGAGAGGTCAATCTCTAACAAAATGGTGTTTAGGTTTAATGTCTCACCGTTTTCAATGGTAAGTTGGATTCTTTGTGTGTAGTAGCCTGGTTTTGATACTATAAGCACCTGCTCACCCTGAGGTAAAGCATCACCTTGAATTACAAAAAGACCTTCAGGGTCTGTCAAGGCAGTAAATGGGCTAGCTTTAATGCTTACGGCCACATCCTCTATGACATCACTTGAATTACTGTCCACAACGCGTCCTTTTACCACTGCTGTTTGAGCAAAACCTGTGCTCGCAAAAAACAAGAGGGTAAAAAAAGTTAACATGAGTTTTTTCATTCCGAAATTTTAAATGTTTGTTGAGAAATTAACCTTCTCTTTAATAAATTATTATCACTTTTGAACAAATGTACATTTTTCAATGGAATTAATTACTTTTGTTGAACTAATAATGTGCCCTATTATATAAAACTAACATATCCTCTAAATGCATTATACTAAACAAATTTTTATTGCACTTTTCTTTGTTTCAAGCATCGGTTTTGCACAACAAAAAAAACAGTACAAGGTAAACACAATAGCCTTCTATAATGTTGAAAATCTTTTTGATACAGAAAATGACCCTATCACCTATGATGATGACAGAACACCAGATGGAAAAGACCACTGGACAGATGAAATTTACCAAGCCAAACTTAAAAATATGGCCAAGGTAATTAGTGAAATTGGTGCAGATGTAACGGGAACTGCGCCAGCCATAGTTGGGCTTTGTGAAACAGAGAATAGAAAAGTATTAGAAGATCTTGTAAGCCAAGAATCACTCTTAGGTAAAGAGTATGGAATTGTACAGTTTGACTCCCCAGATAGAAGAGGTATTGATGTAGCACTCATCTACCAAAAAAAATTATTTACACCAACAAACTACAAGGCCCACGAATTATTAATTTATGATAATGTAGATCCTACAAAACGCATCTTTACTAGAGATCAACTAGTGGTGAGTGGTATGTTGGATGGAGAAAAAATGCATTTTATTGTTAACCACTGGCCTTCAAGAAGTGGTGGAGAGGCAAGGTCAAGACAAAAAAGAATTAGCGCGGCAAAACTCAATAAGCACATCATGGACTCTATTTTTGTACAAGAACCGTACGCAAAAATTATCACCATGGGAGATTTTAATGACGACCCTACTAGCCCCAGTGTAAAGGACATCTTAAAGCCAAAAAAGAAAAGAGAAAATGTAGGCACAAAACAACTTTTCAACCCGATGGAAGAAATGTTTAAAAATGGTCTAGGTACATTGGCTTGGAGAGATGGTTGGAATTTATTTGACCAGATGATTATCTCCTCAGAACTAACCAAGAAAGACTACACTTCCTACCGTTTTTATAAGGCAGGAATCTACAACAAATCATACCTGGCAAACTCAAAAGGGCAATACAAAGGATATCCTTACAGAAGTTTTGGTAATGGATCTTTCACAGGAGGATATAGTGACCATTTTCCAGTGTTTGTATACCTTGTAAAAGAGCAGTAATATATAAGACACCTCTTTTATAGATTAAAAAAAAGCCACTATAGTATAGTGGCTTTTTTTTAATCTATGTTCTTACAACCAACTTGCCCAAGGAATTCTGCTAAGCAGTAACACTAGTGCAATGGTGTAAAATATAGCTAGCATTTTAAATTTTGGGTGTGAGGTTAATTTCTTTTTGTGTTTAGAATACCCTATGGTTATAAATACTGCGGTAAGCAGCATTACCGTTGGATGCTCTATAGCATACAGTCGTAGTGTACTATCTTTCATGACCGCTCCCATACCATTGTTTGAAATAGATTGCAGCCCTAGTGGAGATACAAAAAACAAAACAAGGCCAATTAAAAACTGCAGGTGTGTTACTATTAGCGCAAATAAAGAGAGTCTAAAATCTTTATAGCTGTATTCTTTGTTTGAAAAAAAACTGTAAAGGGCATTAAGGGTTGCAAAAATAACAACGATCACTACTAGGTAGGCCCAGTAAGAATGTAAGTATTGGATAGCTTGATACATAAATAGAAGTTTAAATTTATAAAGGTAAATGTACTAAAAACAAAAGAGCCATCACAAAGTGATGGCTCTTAAAAATTCTATATGTTAGTATGAATTAGAAGTTATAACGCAAGCTAGCATTATACGTTCTTCCATTTCCAAGTCCTACACCATATTGATCTTGTCTTGTGACATATTGCTTGTTTGAAGCATTATACACATTTGATCTTAGGGTTATTTTATTACCTGCAAACATAAATTTGTAAGTTAAACCAAGATCAAATAAACCGAATCCTTCTATTCTGTCAGAGGCAGCTCTTTCACCTTCTTGTGCGCTTTCTACAACATCATCTGCATCAATTGCTGCATATAAATCTGTGTAGATGTTATAATCTGCGTCAAAGCTAAGGCCTTCACAAATATTCCAAACAAACCCACCACCAAATGATGTTTGAGGTGCTCTACCTACTTTTACGCCAGATAATGTTAATGTATTATCATCTAACTCTATAAAGTCAAGTGTCTCGTTGTTTTGACGTGTAAAAGGAGTTTCTCCTTCATACTCCCAGTTTCCGATAGATCCATAACCTCTCCATCTTAGAACATCTGAATCCATACGGTATTCAAAATCAAATTCTAATCCTTGGTGTATTTGTGTTACGTCTGTAAAACGGTCTGTAAAGAATACATCTGCTCCGTTCTCATCTGTAGTTTGACCTCCAGTTGAAACAAAACGGTTACCCCAGTCTGTTCTGTAGATATCTACATTGATACGAAGATTTCCTTTATTGTAACGGTATCCAGCTTCATAACTTAAGATTTCTTCATTTTCAATTTCTGGAGACACGATAGCGTTTGAGTTTCTAATGTCTGCAAAAATATTATCTAGATATGGTTGACGTGAGTAAAATCCTCCGTTCACAAAGAATGTGCTCGCATCGTTAGGAGAATATCCTAAACCTCCCTTAAGGTTATAACCTAGCTTACTGATTTTCTCAGACTCGCCAAGACCATCAAGAGCAATACCATCACCACCATCACGCTCTGCACCAGTAAAACGTCCTGTTCTTTGGAAAGACTGTGTTGAAACAGCTCCTTGGAAAAACGCAGAGAAATGATCTGTAGCATATTCAGCTTGTCCAAAAGCACCAATATAGTTTATATTTTCGCTATAATCATATTGTGTTCTGTTCTCTTCATCTGCATAGTTAAATAGTGCAGACCATGGATTTGCATCATACTCTTCAGTAAAAGTATAATCATCTGGTCTGGCATCATTTCTAAAGTTGTCAGTAAAACCGTTAAGACCTAACAAATCGTTTACTTGTCTAAAGTGATCTCCTGTGTACATTCTTGCATCTACACCTACACTTAAATCCCAATTTTCATTAGCATCGTAGTTTAAGTTCCCCAAGAATCCGTACCAGTTGTGATTGTTAACAGAAGATCTTCTGATGTAAGAATCTCCAAAGTTACCATATCCGTTTGCATCTGCAGTAGCTTGGTTATTTGAACGAATAGTTTCAAAATCGATCATTGATCTAGCCATGTCTGTATCATCACTAAAACGAACTCTTCCAGCTCCTAAACCTCCTGTACCACCACCGCGGCCCCAAGAAGCATATAATACTGCAGAAAGATCTAATTTGTCGTTGATTTCATAATCCCAGTTTAAGTTAGCAACTGGCTTATGGTAATAGTTACGTCTTTCTGTGTAACGTTGTCCATCTAAGAATCCAGAATTTGGATTGTATTTTCTACCATAAGTATCATACACCTCTCTACTTTGAGAAAAGTTTTGATCATGAAATTGTGGTGCACCTGTAAGTAAAAAGTTAAATACACTTTTATCACTTGCTTTGTACCCAACAGAAATCATATATGTTTGACCTCCACCTTGTGTCCCTTCAGCAAATTTTCTGTATCCTTGCCAGTGATCTAATAATACTGAGAATCCCCAGCCTTTTTCACTCATTCCAGAGTTATAGTTCATTGTTGCTTTTGCGTAACTATCGTTACCACCTAGAAAACGAACAAATCCACCTTCTTTTCTGTCTGTAGTTTTAGATACAATGTTTACCGTACCACCAACAGAAGAAATAGCAAGCTTTGATGCTCCTAAACCTCTTTGTACTTGTACTGCATTTGCAACATCACTCATTCCAGACCAGTTAGACCAGTACATTTTACCATCTTCTTGTCCGTTAATTGGTTGCCCGTTTAACAAGAAAGCAGTGTTGGTGTCATCAAAACCACGTAAGAATATTTGACTGTCTCCAAAACCAGATCCCTGATTTGCTACATACACAGATGGTGTGTTTTTCATAGCTTCAGTAAATTCTACGTTACCAGAGGCTTTAGTAGAAATTTCTTCTGCTCTAATTGTAGATACTGCAACAGGAGTTCTTCTTCCTTCTGCAACCTGAATAACTCCAGAACCAATAAGAATTACCTCATCCAAAGATGCAGCAGCTTGGTTTACTGAAATAGACCCAAGGTCAAGAGTTTCTCCAGATAATGTGTAAGAAACTGTTTTTGTTTGGTATCCAACATAGCTAAGCTCAAGTGCTCCTTGACTGTTGGCTACTGTAATACTAAAGTTACCGTCAAAATCTGTTACAACTCCGTTGTTTGTTCCAGCTTCAATAACGTTAGCTCCAGGAAGTGGCCCGCCAAGGTCCATATCCATAAGACTACCAGTAATGGTGCCTTGTCCAAAGGCAGTAAAACCGCCTAGCATTATTAATAAAAGTAAAAGTTTTTTCATGTGTTTGTTTTTAATGAATAAAAGTTTTTGCGAAAGTACACCAAATTGTATTATTCTCCTATTTCTAGTGTTAAGAAAACAACAAGTGAACTACCAAATAAAATTACAATTAATTAAAGTAGATACCTTAAAAGTATATGAATAATTAATAACAAGGTTATCAACACTTTACACTAATAACCTATCTCGTCTAGTTGATCTTTAATAGTTTCGATATAGGAGAAGTAATCTTCATGAAACTCACTAGAGAGTGGCTTTGAAGCTGGAAGGTCTTGCTTAAAAGGATCTACTTGTCTTCCGTTTTTCCAAAAACGATAACAAACATGAGGGCCCCCAGAATTGCCCGTCATACCAACCCAACCTATCACATCGCCCTGTCTTACAAAATCTCCAACACGCACATTGTATTTTTTCATGTGCAGGTATTGTGTTTCATAGGTGCTGTTGTGTCTAATTTTTACATAAATCCCGTTCCCGCCCTTGCGTTCTGCCTTTGTAACAGTTCCATCTGCGGTTGCCAAAATTGGAGCGCCAATATTGGCAGAAAAATCAGTCCCTTTATGAGGTCTGAGCTTGTATCCATAATATTTTATTCTTCTTTTGAGGTTATACTTGGATGAGATTCTGCTAAACTTTACGGGCGCTTTTAAAAAAGCTCGCCGAAGATTTTGAGCTTTCTCATCATAAAAATCAAGAGAAGGTAGTTTTTCATTTTCATAGCCAAATGCATAAAGAGGGACTCCTTTGTGTTCAAAATAAGAGGCTTTAATTCTGTGAATTCCTGCAGATATCGTGTCATCAATAAACTTCTCGGTATACACTACTTTAAAACGATCCCCTTTTTGAATTTTAAAGAAGTTAACCGTCCAGGCGTAAATATTAGCCAACCTATCTGTCATGGCGGGGCTTAAATTATTTTCTTCCATGGTGAGATACAAGGAGTTTTCTATCACTCCAGAGGCCTGTTTATCTACATATGTTATGGGCTTACTTTTAGTATAAACTCTTACAGAATCTGAGAGGTCTACTACGGCATATTGTATTTTGTTTTTTCCGTAGACAAAATACTGCAATGAGTTGAGGCTGTCTTTAGATTTTAATACTAGGTAGGGTTTACCAACAACCAAACGGCGCACATCAAAGGTGTCTCTAAATTTTGTAGCAATGTTAAATATTGTTGTATGATTTACCCCGTGATTGTTTAAAATAGCCCCAAATGTGTCGCCATTTTTTATGGTATCTCTAAGGGTATTAAACTGGTTTAAATCAAAGCCATATGCCTTTGACTCCTTTAGTATTTCTGGATCTTTTTCTTTGGTTTTCTGTGAGGCAGTATCGCCACAGGCAATAAAAATAAATAGTAGCACAAAATAGACAGCACAGCTCTTCAATGATTGTATTTTTAGACGGTATCGTTTATACATTTTTTCCCCAATCTGCTAATTCTTGATCGCTCCAAACTTCAGGGAAAAATACTCTTTTTTGATATTTTGGTAGCATGTATTTTGTCCAGTCACTACCGCCAGTAGCCTCTACAGCTTCTTGGTTGTCGCTAGCTCCTATATAATATCTTGCAGCATTGTAATGGGCCATCACCCATGTAATATTTACCGTGTAATCAAAATGACGCATTGCCTTTAAAAGATCCGGATCCTGTTTCACCTGCTTGGGGAGTCCCTTAAATTTCGCATATAAATTTATAGTATTATACTCTTGGGTAAAGTCTATAAACTCTGAGTGATAGCGCTTCTCAAATGAAGAAAGCAAGTATGATTTCTCTCCTGTCTTAAAATCTTTGCCGGCAGCTTGCCAATAGAGATGCTCTAGGGCGTGTTCATAAGAAGTGTTTCTATCAATGGTGTCTCTAAATCTAGCATCAATTAGGTTTATTAAATCTGTAGATGCAAATTCAATTTTTCTGTACTGTGCACTTTGAAATCCGCTGGCAGGAGTTAGGGTTGTCCTAAATTTCATGTACTGTGCTCTATCCATCCCTTCACGCATGATATTAAAAGAAGAGGTAAGCATATCAAAGTAACGGCTCACACGCATTAGTTTTTCACAAAAGAAGGCGGCCGTTAGGCTTGTATTTTTAGAAACTTGTTCTATTTCCCAAAGAATCATCTTAAACAGAAGTTCATTTACTTGATGGTACATAATAAACACCATTTCATCTGGCAGATTGGTGCGCTGTGTTTGAAGCTCTAGTAGCGCATCTGTTTGTATGTAATCCCAATAGGTTATTGGAGTGGAGTGCAACAAGCCCTCTAAGTGCGTATCTAGATTTTGGCCTATAGCCCCAAACTTAGCTTCAAGTTGTTGTAATAATTCTTTGGTTTTTGGTGTAAGCTCCATAGATTGGTATTATTCTGGAATAATTTTAAACTGGTGTTTAAGCCCCTTATACTCTATTAGTGTTGCCTTTAAAGAACCTATAACCAAGTCTGCTTTTATAACAATGGGCATTTTGTTAGCATCATCTGTCACCCAAACGGTTAAACTTTCCTCTTCCTCAAAAACACGGCCAGATTCAACATAGGGTCTAAATATCATGGTAGGTACTTTTCCAAAGGTAGTTTTTAAGGTTTCTCTACCCAAAAATTTAAGCCTGAATTTATAATTGCCCCTGTCAAAAAACATATTCATGTCTACCTGATCACCTTGCTTAATATTTTTTGTGTCCAACCGATTACGCAAATAATAAAAAGAAGAAACCATGTCTTGCACATTGGCCACAAGGGCTACTTCATCTACTGTATTGTATTTGTTGTTGGTAACAATTGCTTTTTGATTGTCATAATTAAAGTCTATTACCAGATCTTTAGTATAACCCCCTTCATCTATCTTTCTAACAAAACGATATGGGATGTCTAATTCTTTGTCTATGTAAGACTGGTAATAGTCATCAACATTAAAGAGTAATTTTGTAATCCCTGTGGTGTGCCCCTCTCCCTGTACATGGAAAACCTCTTTGTTATTTAAAACAGCATCTTCTACCTTTAAGGTAGCATACCCCGCAGTAATAAAGCCGTAATGTATCCTGAATTTAAACCACTCTCCGTCCCCATAGGCTTTTTCTTGAGCACTAAGGAGTGTAGTAAAACATACTAAAATTAGGAATGTTATCTTTTTCATTAGGTATGATTAAAAGCCATACATTGTTAGATACAAAAGTTGTTCCATTTTTTGCTTCTGAAATATTAAAGCCAGCTTTTAAAATAATCTTCATCAGCAATTTCCATGGCCTCTTGGGTAACCATCAGCGGCTTAAAGGTGTCTACCATTACGGCCAGTTCATCACTTCCTTTTTTACCAATACTTCGCTCTGCTGCTCCTGGGTGGGGCCCATGAGGAATACCTGCTGGATGAAGGGAGATGTGTCCTGCGTCGATGTCATTTCTACTCATAAAGTCTCCGTCTACATAATACAATACCTCATCACTGTCTATATTGCTATGGTTGTAGGGCGCTGGAATACTTAGTGGATGGTAATCATAAAGGCGAGGGCAAAAAGAGCAAACCACAAAAGCGTCTGTCTCAAAGGTTTGATGCACCGGAGGCGGTTGATGGATACGTCCAGTTATTGGTTCAAAATCATGAATAGAAAAAGCATATGGGTAATTATACCCATCATAGCCAACAACATCAAAAGGATGGGAGGCATAGACCATTTCAATTATTTCGTCATTCTTTTTTACTTTGATTAAAAAATCACCTTTTTCATCATTGGTTTCTAGCTCGTAAGGGACTCTAATATCTCGCTCACAAAAAGGAGAATGTTCAAGGTGCTGTCCAAACCAATTACGGTATCTCTTTGGGGTGTATATTGGTCTTCTAGACTCTACAATAAATAGCCTGTTGTCTTGGGTGTCAAAATCTATTTGATAAATAATGCCTCTAGGTATTAACAAATAATCTCCATATTTGAAATCTAAATTTCCTAAATGTGTACGAAGCTTCCCAGAGCCTTTATGGACAAACAAGAGCTCATCTGAGTCTGTGTTTTTGTAGAAATAATCTGTAACAGAGTTTTTTGGAGCTGCCAAAATAATAGTACAATCACTATTTGTAAGCACGGCCTTGCGACTCTCTAGGTAGTCGTTTTTGGGAGCTATCTGAAATCCTCTAAAACGGTATGATTGGATATTATTTTGTTTGGCAATTTTTGGAGCAACACTGTATTGATTTTTTATTGCCTTTACCATAGTAGGTCTATGGACGTGGTAGCTATTGGTGTACATGCCGTCAAAACCAATGGTGCCAAATAATTGTTCACTGTACAGTGAACCATCTGGTTTGCGAAATTGAGTATGTCTTTTGGGCGGAATTTTACCTAAGGAATGATAACGTGGCATAGATCAGTTTTTGGTGTTACACAAATATCGTAAAAATTGAGCAAGCAACCTTTGTAGAAACCTTATTAAAATTTAAACCCAACACGCACGTACAATTCTCCCACTTCGCGTTCTGGAGCATACGCATATTTAAGCTCCAAAGGGCCCAGAAAAGTGTTCAAGCCATAGCCAACTCCGAACCCAGAATAAGGTATGGCTTTTAACCAATCATCTTTTTGAAAAAGTGCGTCATCTACATTTGCAATATTTGCAAAAAAACTAAGGTGGTGGTTTTTTATTAGTTCATAATCTAATGTGAGGCTTGTTTTAAAATACGTGTCTCCGCGTAAACTTAGTGCTTCATACCCGTAAAAAGGGAGTATATTATTAAGCTGTTTAAACCCATATCCACCTAGTAAAAAATCTAAAGAACTAGTACTAGAGCTCCCTATTTTAAAACCAGTTTCTGCCGTAAACACACTGGTGAGTTTTTTGAAAAATGTTTGAGCATATCCTGCCTTTGCTTTGAGTATTGTAAAGGGTTCAAAGTTGTTATTACTCCCTTGAGAAAACAAATACAAGTGAGTGTCTGCCTGAAATACAACTCCTTTTTTTGGGAAAAATATATTATCATAGGTGTCATACTTTACATATCCAAAAGCGCTGTAGTAATTGGTATTATCAAAAATAGTTCTAGGCACATTATCTACATCGGTACCAATAGTTTCAGAAAGGTATCTTAAAAATTTATGCTCTACTCCAGCCCCTAATAAAAAAATACGATTAAAAAGAGTTTCCCCATAGAGTTGATTTGTGAAATCACTGTACTGTAAATCTATTTTATTTACTGGAAACTCAGAGGTAGCAGTAAGATCGTTTGTTACAAAATCTATGGAGACGTTTTTGTCAAAAAAATCATACGATGAGTTAAAGCCAAGACTCCAGAAAAAACCCTTATCTATATAATAGTTGAAATTATACCTTAAATTATCTCCCACAACAACATCAAGGGAGGCAATATCATTGTTGGTTAAAAATTGTTTTCTGGTAACATTTAAAAGCACCCCTGTTTCATACAATGGATCATAGTGAACTCCTAATCTAAGCTCCATTTTAGACTTGCTTTCTATCACTTTAAAAGATACCGTGTATTGATTGGATTGGTCTTTGACAAACCTAAAATCTATATCATCAAAGTTGCCTGTAGCAGAGAGGTTATTTACTCCCTCATTAAAAGAAGAATAACTAACGGTGGCTGGAGTCTTTAGCTTTAGCTTTCCTAAAATATAGGCATCAGTATAATAATTGTTTCCCGCTATAACTACCTGCTTTATATACAAATCTTCTTTGCCATGGGGCACCGGCTTTAATGCAACTCTTGTAGTTTGGTGAAGGGCAATGCTGTCTAACTTTTCGGTTAGTTGATTAGCAGCCTCAAAGCCTGCCTGAACAATCCTTTTCGCGTCATCAAAAGACACTACCGAAAACTCCTCTATATCTGGTTTTATGTATACATCTGTGGCTTTAATCTTGGTCTGCATTTGTTTTACGGAAGTGTAGTTGTTAACCTGTAAAACAAGGTCTAGAGCAGAGATGAGGTCTTTCTTTTTTTTGATCCCTTCCTGCACATCAACCCCAATAATAACATCAACCCCTTTGGCCCTAAGTTCGTCTATGGGGTAGTTATTTACAATCCCGCCATCAATTAAAATCATGTCATTAATTACCACAGGATTAAATAAGGTAGGGAGCGCTCCACTGGCAGATACGGCTCTTGGCAAATATCCATTATCTAGCAAAACCATCTCTCCATTCTCAGCATTTGTAGCAACACAAAAAAATGGAATAGGCAACTTGCTAAAATCTGTTATGTGATTTACGTGACTGGTCAGTTTTGAAAACAGGTTGTAAATGTTTTGCCCATTAGAGAGCCCTGTAGGAAATGAAATTTCAAAATCATCAAAGGGAAGTGTTAGCGCGTATTTTACACTTTCGTCTTTTTCATTAAAGGTTTTGGCTCTTCTGGGCACATCGTCTTGAATTAAAGTCGAGAAATCTACCTTTTTAAACATAACATCCAATTGTGCTGCCGTATACCCTGCCGCATAAAGTGCTCCTACAATTGCTCCTGTAGAGGTTCCGGCTATATAATCTATTGTTACTCCGGCTTGTTCTATGGCTTTTAAAACGCCAATGTGCGCTAGCCCTTTTGCTCCGCCTCCGCTAAGCACTAGCCCAACAGATACATCCTTATTGCTTTGTGTTAAAGAATCACTGGTTTGAGAAAAACCCAGGGTAGTAAAAAAAATAAAAAAAGTATATAATAAGTGCCTCATGGGTGTATGCTATTTTTTTTCTTTTGTTTGCGCGTTGTTAAAATGCACTCTAATTTTTTTGGCCCTACTGGCGCCTATTACCTTTGTTAAATCTTCAAAAGAAGCCTCGCCAATACGTTTGGTGCTTTTAAAAACCCGCAAGAGGTCAACAACTGTTTTCTGACCAATACCCTCAATGGTTTCTAGGGCAGTGTTTAGTGCTTCTTTACTTCTTTTTTGTCTATGAAATGTAATTCCAAAACGGTGTGCTTCGTTTCTTAATTGTTGAATAATCTTTAATGTTTCAGATTTTTTATCCAAATACAAAGGTATAGGGTCTGTCTCTTATACACATCTCCGAGCCCACGAGACAGGCAGAAATCTC